>NZ_BAAAUG010000081.1:0-12311 GCF_039533825.1 Streptomyces rectiviolaceus | reverse complement strand
GCCCCCGGCCGCACCATGGCCGAGGCTGAGCGTGAGCGCCTGCAGCGCAGGGCGGCGTCCGACGGCGCGGCGGGGGCCGGGGCGCTCTCCGGTGAGGCGGGCCTTCCGCCGCGTGACGCCGGTTCCCGCTTCGGTGCCTTCCACCGTGCGCGGCGGGCCGCGGGCGACGTGCCCGGTTCCCCCGCGACGCCCGAGTCCCCCGCCGATTCCGGGCCGCCGCCCGCCGAGTAGACCGAAGCCTCCCGCACGGCGCCCGGGCTCTGGCGCCCCCTTCCCCGCTCGAGATCGTGAGATTGGAGGGACGGGCAGGTGACCGGAGAACCGGCGCATCTCGCCCCGCCTACCATGCAGACCACTGACAACAGCCTGACCTGGCTCCTGCAGAGCCTCCTGAAGCGCACCCCCGGTACGCGGCACGCCCTGGTGCTCTCCCGGGACGGCCTGAAGCTGTGCTGGAGCGAGCATCTGACGCTCGACCAGGCTGACCAGCTGGCGGCGATCTGCTCCGGCATCCAGGCACTGGCCCAGGGCGCCTCCATGGAGTTCGGCGACGGCACCGGAGGCGTCCGGCACTCCATGACCGAATTCCACGGCGGGCTGCTCTTCATCGTCGAAGCCGGTCTTGGGGCGCACTTGGCGGTCGTGGCGGAGGAGAACGCCGATCCGGGAGTGGTGGGCCATCAGATGACCGAACTGGTCGAGCAGATCGGTGAGCATCTGCGCGCCGAGCCGCGCGCTCAGGACGAAGGCAGCGGCTCCTCGTGACGCCGCGCAGGCCCGTGGACATCGGTGATCCGGACAGGCTGTACACGGTCACCGGTGGCCGCAGCCGCGCCGACGACGATTCGTTCGACCTGGTCACTCTGGTGGTGAGCGAGTGCGAGCCCACTGCCGGGATGCAGTCGGAGCACGTACGGATCCTCGAACTGTGCCGGCATCCGACGGCCGTGGTGGAGATCGCCGCGGAGATGAAGCTGCCGATCACGGTGGTGCGGATCCTGCTTGGTGACCTGCTCGCGATGAGCCGGATCACCGCCCGCCATCCCCGCGCGGCCGGCTCGGCCGCGTCGATCCCCGATTCCGCCCTTCTCAAGGAGGTGCTCCATGGGCTCCGCAACATCTGAGCTGCCCTCCCGTACGCCGCTGTCCGACACCGCCGAGACCGGCCTGAAGATCGTCGTCGTGGGCGGCTTCGGGGTCGGCAAGACCACGCTGGTCCGGTCGGTCAGCGAGATCCGTCCGCTGAACACCGAAGAGGTGATGACGCAGGCCGGCATCGGCGTCGACGAGACGGCCGACGTGGCCGCCAAGACCACGACGACCGTGGCCTTCGACTTCGGCCGGATCAGCCTCAACGAGCGTGTGGTGCTGTATCTGTTCGGCGCGCCGGGACAGGAGCGCTTCTGGTTCCTGTGGGACCGGCTCTTCTCCGGCACGCTCGGCGCCGTCGTCCTGGTCGACACGCGGCGGATGGACGACTCCTGGTACGCCATCGACCGGCTCGAGCACCACAAGACGCCGTTCGTGGTGGCCGTCAACCGGTTCGACGACGACACCTCCGCCCACTCCCTCGACGAGATCCGCCAGGCCCTGGCGCTGCCCGACCATGTGCCGCTGATCGACTGCGACGCACGGGTGAGATCGTCCGGCAAGGACGTCCTGATCACCCTCGTGGACCACCTTTACGCACTGGCCATGGCCCAGGAGATGACACCGTGACCGAGCCGACCGGATCCCCCTCTCCGCAGAGCCCGCCGCCCGGCTGCCCGGCCCACGCGGGCGCGGTGCGCCTGGGCGGCCTGGAGTACCAGCAGACGCCTTCGCAGCTCTACCGCAGCCTGCGCAGGGAGCACGGCGCGGTCGCGCCGGTGCTCCTCGACGGGGACGTGCCCGCCTGGCTGGTGCTCGGTTACTCCGAGGTCAGCTATGTGACAGGACACGACGAGCTGTTCGCCCGTGACTCGCGCCGCTGGAACCAGTGGGAGCACATTCCCGCCGACTGGCCGCTGCTGCCGTTCGTCGGCTACCAGCCTTCGGTCCTGTTCACCGAGGGCGAGGAGCACCGGCGGCGGGCCGGGGTGATCACGGAGGCCCTCGAAGGGGTCGACCAGTTCGAACTCGCCCGGGACAGCGCCCGGATCGCCGACCGGCTCATCGCCTCGTTCGCCGGCAGCGGCCAGGCGGAGCTGATGAGCGCGTACGCGCACGCGCTGCCCATGGTGGCCGCGGTGCAGATGTGCGGCATGCCGCACGAGGGTACGGACACGCAGCAGCTCGTGGACGACCTGCGGATCTCGCTTGACGCGCATGAGGGCGACGACCCCGTGGCGGCGTACACCCGCGTCGGCGAGCGGATCCAGCTCCTGGTCAAGGAGAAGAGGGAGAAACCAGGCGCGGACGTCACGTCGCGGATGCTGCAGCATTCGGCGGGCCTGACCGACGAGGAGATCGTCCAGGACCTGATCTCCATCATCGCGGCGGCCCAGCAGCCGACGGCCAACTGGATCTGCAACACGCTGCGGTTGATGCTGACCGACGAGCGGTTCGCCCTCAACGTGTCCGGTGGGCGGCTGAGCGTGGGCGAGGCGCTCAACGAGGTGTTGTGGCTCGACACCCCGACCCAGAACTTCATCGGCCGCTGGGCGGTGCGCGACACCCAGCTCGGCGGGCGGCAGATCCGGGCGGGCGACTGCCTGGTGCTCGGCCTCGCCGCGGCCAACACCGACCCGCAGATCTGGCCCGAGTCGCATGTCGGCCCGGAGAACTCCGCGCATCTCTCCTTCAGCCACGGCGAGCACCGCTGCCCCTACCCCGCCCCGCTCCTCGCCGACGTCATCGCGAGGACGGCGGTCGAGACGCTCCTCGAGCGGCTCCCCGACCTCGTCCTCGCGGTGGAGCCGCACGAGCTGACCTGGCGCCCGTCCATCTGGATGCGCGGTCTGACCTCGCTGCCGGTGCAGTTCACGCCTGCGGCGCACTGAAGCGGTGCCGGGGCGCCACGTTCGGGCGGCGCCCCGGTGGGGTCAGGCGGTGACGGGGGTGAACCGCACCGGCAGCGACTGCGGGCCGCGGGTGAACACCCCTTGCTCGACGGGGTCGAAGCCATCGGCGAGCCGTACGTCGGGCATCGCGTCGAGGAGTTGGCCGACGCCGATCTCCACCTCGGCCTTGGCCAGCAGGGCGCCCACGCAGAAGTGGCGGCCGAGGGCGAAGGAGAGATGGTCGGCGGCCGCGGAGAACGCGGTCGTCGTGGTCAGGTCGGCACGGAAGATGTCGAAGCGGTCCGGCTCGCTGTAGCGCCGCTCGTCACGGTTGGCCGAGCCGATCAGGCAGGTGACGGTGGCTCCTGCGGGGATGGTGCCGCCGGTGACCTCCACCTCGGTCGCCGACTGCCGCATGATCATGTGGACGGGCGGCGTGTGGCGCAAGGTCTCGGCAAAGGCGCGCGCTATCAGGGTGCGGTCCTGCCGGACGGCTTCGAGCTGCTCGGGGTGCATCAGGAGGTTGGCGAAGATGCTGGCGATGGCCTTGTCGGTGGTCTCGCCGCCCGCCGCGAGCAGCAGGCTGCAGAAGGCCTTGATGTCCTCGTCACTCATGCGTACGCCGTCGACCTCGGCGGCGCACAGCGTGGAGAGCAGGTCGTCCCCGAGGTTGTCGCGGCGCTCCCGGATGATCGGGATCATGTACTCGGCGAACTCCACCCGGGTGCGCTCGCCGGCCGCCGCGACCTCGGCGTCGCCCGCGAGGTTGCCGAGGAAGGCGATGACGGTGGTGTACCAGCCGTGGAAGCGCGCGTGGTCGCCCTTGTCCAGGCCGAGCATGTCGGCGATCACGTTGACGGGGAAGCGGGTGGCGTAGTCCGCGACCAGGTCCACGCTGCCCGTGTGCCGGAAGGTGTCGATGAGTTCGCGGGAGTTGCGCTCGATGACGGGCAGGAATTTCTCCTGGAGGTCGCTGCCGCGGAACGCCGGTGCGACGAGTGCGCGCCGCACGGAGTGCTCCCGGCCGCTGAGCTGGAGGATCGTCTTGCCGTGGACGGGCTCGATCTGCCAGTCGTAGTTGTCCGTGGTGAACTGCGAGGCCTTGTCCTTGAACACGCGCTCGACGTCCTCGTACCGCGAGATGATCCAGCTCTGCGTCGCCTCGTGCCAGAACAGCGGCGCGCTCTCCCGCATCACTCGATAGGCCGGGTACGGGTCCTTGGCGAACTCGGGCGAGAGGATGTCGGGGACCTGCTGCGCGGTGGACATGTAGCTCCTAGGTCAGAGACAGGCAACGCCCACCAGGCTATTGATCACTTACTGAGCCAACCAGCCCCTCCTGGCCGACGGTTGAGCGCTGCACTAATGTTGGCCGGAAATCACCCCTCGCCCCGCCGGATCGAAGCCGGTGGGGCGAGGGGGAGCAGCGGCACCCGGTGGCCGGGATCGTCTCAGCAGCTGAGCTTGTCGCCCGGGGCGACGTTGAGGATCCCGGTGAACCGGGTGTAGTTGTTGACCCGGCTCTGCACCTGCTCAGGGTTCTTCCCGTCGCATTCCAGGCTTCCGTTGATGCTGCGGATCGTCTCGCCGAATCCCGCGCTGTTGACCATGGCGTTGTGCGGCGTCATCGTCCCCGGGCCGTTCTGCGTGTTCCAGTACCAGAGGCCGGTCTTCCACGCCACGGCCGGATCGTTCTGCACGAGATCGGGGTTGTTCAGGAGGTCGATGTTCAGGGCGTCGCCCGCCGCCTTGTAGTTGAAGTTCCAGCTGAGCTGGATCGGGCCGCGGCCGTAGTACTTGTCGTTGCCCGCGGGGCAGCCGTAGGGCTGGGAACTGTCGCAGTAGTGCGGGTAGTTCGCGGTGTTCTGCTCGACGACGTGGACCAGACCGCCCGTCTCGTGACTGACGTTCGCCAGGAAGGCCGCGGCCTCCTGCTTGCGTACGGTGTCGCTGCCGGTCTGGGTGAACTCGGGGTAGGCGCTGAGCGCCTGCGTGAGACCGCTGTAGGTGTAGAAGGAGTTCCGGTTCGGGAACATCTGGTTGAACTGGGCCTCACTGACGAGGAATTCCGCCGCGGCCTGCTTCCCCGAGTCCGCCTTCTCCGCGGAGGCGTTGGGCGCGAGGGTCAGGAGGGCGAGGGCGGCGGCGGACGCGGTCGCGGTGAGCGCGGCGATGACACGAGGACGCATGGGGGATCACTCCTTGGCGGGTCGGCGCATGCGCGTGCACGGCCACCCGTCACGTGGTGGGGGGAGGATGTGGGGCCGCCTCTTGAGCGCGCACGAGGGGTGAGAAGCACGCAGAGACGCGAAGAGAACGCGAAGAGACGCGGCAGGATCCACCAGTGATCACACCGGCGCACCGGAAGCTGCAGCTGTCCGGAATGGCTCCTGCCGTTGGACTAGACCATACCGAGTGACACGTCCACGTCAATAGTCCTTCGGGCGTCCGCCGTCGGGCGCGGAGATCGCCGGGCACATTCCGGTACGTCTGTGGGAAGCCGCCGCGGACGTACACTGAAGCAGTGTCGGGCAGGTCCCTGCTCCGCCCGGCCATCTGTGATCAGCCCTCCACGACCCGGATCCGGTCCTCTGCGACCAGTCGTGCGGCGCACAGGTAGCGTTCCTCGGCCGTCTTGGCCCTTCGGCCCGCACGCAGATATCCCCCCTGTGGGGCCCCGCTCGCCTTACGCGCATCACCGCGGATTCCGGCTCCCCGTCGCCCCTGCCCCTCAGGCCGGGCGTGCGCGGTGCGCCGTGAGCCGCCTCCGAGGGGACTGTTGTTGAAGCTCAGTGCACTGCTCGACGGCCATGACCACCACGTTCTGCACGGTGACCCGGGAGTCCCGGTCACCGCGGGAATCACCTTCGACGCCGGGCAAGTTACGTCCGGATCGCTGTACGTCGCCGTTCCCGGCCATGAGGAGGGCGGGCCCGGGGGCATCAGCCGGGCGCTGGAACGAGGGGCCGTGGCGGTCCTCGCCGAGGACGGCGCGCTGCCGGCCGCGGGGGCCGCCGGACAGGTGTGCGTGGTGCGGGTGAAGGACGCACGGGCGGCCGCCTCGCTCGTCGCCTCCCGGTACTACGACGAGCCCGGCCGCACGATGGACATCGTCGCCATCACCGGGACGAACGGCAAGACGTCCGTCTCGTACATGGTCGAATCGGCGCTCAGGCTGGCCGAGGGCGTGAAGGTGGGGGTCATCGGCACCTCGGGGAGCCGGATCGGCACGGAGCGGATACCGATGCCGCGGTCGGTCCTGAGCACCCCCGAGTCGCCGGACCTGCAGTACCTCCTGGGTCACATGCGCGACCGGGACACGAGCAGCGTGGTGCTCGAGGCCACCTCCATGGGTCTGCTGCAGCGGCGCCTTGACCATGTGCCCGTCTCCGTCGGTGTCTTCACCAATCTCACCCAGGACCACCTGGACGACCACGGGACCATGGAGCACTACAAGAACGCCAAGCTGCGCCTCTTCGCGGGTCTCTGCGAACGCGCGGTGGTCAATGCCGACGACCCCGTCAGCGCCGACATCATGGCCCTGATGCCGGGCGCTGTGACCACATACGGCCTGGACGCACCGGCCGACTACCGTGCGAGCGACCTGGTCATGGACGCGGTGGGCGCCCGCTTCACGCTCCACCACGACGGCCGCAAATACCCTGCCGCAATCCCGGTACCGGGCCGCTTCTCGGTGTCCAACGCGCTGGCCACCCTCGCGGCCTGCCATCTGCTGGGGCACGAACTGCCCGCCCTCGTCGAGGCCTTGGACCGGATGCCGCCCACCCCGGGCCGGCTCGAACGCTTCACCACCACGGGCGGAGTCTGCGTGATCGTCGACTACGCGCACTCTCCGGACTCGCTGGAGAAGGTCCTCGCCACGATCCGCGGCTTCGCGACCGGGTCCGTGATCACCGTCTTCGGCTGCGGCGGCGACCGTGACATCACCAAGCGTGCCCTGATGGGCGAGATCGCGGGCCGTCACTCCGATCTGTGCGTCGTCACGTCGGACAACCCCCGCAACGAAGACCCCGAGATCATCCTGGACCAGATCGTCCCCGGCCTGACCTCCACCGGGACGCCCTTCCACCGGGTGGCCGACCGCCGCGCGGCGATCTCGCACGCGCTGTCCGTCGCGCGGCGGGGCGACATCGTGCTCGTCGCGGGCAAGGGCAGCGAACCGCACCAGATCGTCGGCGAACAGCTCATCCCCTTCGACGACATGACCGTGGTCCGCGAACTCGACGCGCTGTAGGGGCGACCACGCGGCTGGGTGTGCGATTCATCCATCGCCTCGGCGCGCGCAGTGCGAATCGGGCACTGGTGCGGTGGGGCGCACGGCGTTTACGGTCCCTGCATTTCCGCCACAGCACCTCGTACGCCGTGGTGCCGTCACCCAGGGAGCTTGCCTGTGCCCAAGGAGCCATCTCCGTCCGTCACCGAGGTCGAGACGCACGGAGTCGAACGCATCCCGGACGCGGACCGCACCGCGGGGCCGCTCGATCTGTTCCGGCTCGCGTTCGGCGGCGCCAACACCTTCGCCACCTGTGTGCTCGGGGCGTTCCCGATCCTGTTCGGCCTCTCCTTCTGGCAGGGGCTCGCCGCGATGCTCGTCGGACTGCTCATCGGCGCGCTGTTGCTCGCCCCGATGGCGGTGTTCGGGCCGCGCAACGGCACGAACAACGCCGTCTCCTCGTCGGCGCACCTGGGCGTGCACGGCAGGATCGTCGGCTCCTTCCTCTCCCTGCTCACCGCCGTGGCGTTCTTCTCCCTGTCGGTGTGGAGCTCGGGGGACGCGCTCATCGGCGGGGCGCACCGACTGTTCGGCGTGCCGGAGAGCGATGTGGCCTACGGCTGCGCGTACGCCGTCTTCGCGGCGCTTGTCCTCGCCGTGTGTGTCTACGGATTCCGCTTCATGCTGCTCGTCAACAAGATCGCGGTCGTGGCGGCGACCCTGCTGTTCGTGCTTGGACTCGCCGCGTTCGCCGGGGACTTCGACCCCTCGTACGCCGGGGTCTTCACTCCGGACGCCGACCAGGCGACCCAGGACCTGTTCTGGCCGTCCTTCATCGGCGCCGCGCTGATCGTGCTGTCCAACCCGGTCTCCTTCGGCGCCTTCCTGGGTGACTGGGCGCGCTACATCCCGGCCGAGACGCCCCGCCGCAAGGTGATGGGAGCGGCCTTCCTCTCGCAGATCGCCACGGTGCTGCCGTTCGGCTTCGGCCTGGCGACCGCGGCGATCATCGCCGAGCAGGCGCCCAAGTACATGGACCCGGCCGCCCCCAACTTCGTCGGCGGCCTGCTCGCGATCGCGCCCGCCTGGTACTTCCTGCCGGTCTGCCTGATCGCGCTGATCGGCGGCATGTCGACCGGGACCACCGCGCTGTACGGCACCGGCCTCGACTTCTCCTCGGTCTTCCCGCGGCTCGGCCGCGTCCAGGCCACCGTTCTGATCGGCGCGCTGTCCATCACATTCATCTTCGTGGGCCGATTCGGCTTCAACCTGGTCCAGGCGATCTCCACCTTCGCCACGATGATCATTACCTGCACCGTGCCGTGGATGATCGTCATGATGCTCGGCTACGTCACGCGGCGCGGCTGGTACGACCCCGAGGCGCTGCAGGTCTTCACCCGCCGACAGCACGGGGGCCGCTACTGGTTCGCCCGTGGCTGGAACTGGCGTGGCATGGCGGCCTGGTGGACCGGTGCGGTGACCGGCGTCCTTTTCACCAACATTCCGGGACAGTTCGTCGGGCCGCTCGGCGACCTCGCGAACGGCGCCGACATCAGCCTCCCGCTGGGGGCGGCCGTCGCTGCGGTCGTCTACCTCGCCCTGCTCGCCGCCTTCCCCGAGCCGCGCGGGGTGTACGGGCCCGATGGGCCGCGCTGGGTGCGCGCGGCCGACACGCCGATCGCTCCGATCACTCCGATCACCGGGGAGCCGAATCCAGCTCCCGCTTGAGGTTCTTCAGGGTCCGGTCGATGTTGCCGACCTGAAAGACCGCGAAGGTGTGCCCGCCCGTGGCCAGCCGGTCGAAGGCGTTGGCCACGAAGGTGGGCCAGGAGCGCCTGTCGTCCGTCCAGGTCTCGGTCACCTTGGTAGCACCGTCACTGTCCTGGAACCGGTACTCCCAGGTGGCGATCGGGGCCCGCAGCCGGGGGCGCTTCAGCCCGATCGCGTGCACGCGGAAGGCGAAGCGCCGGCCCGGCTCGGCCTTGGTCACGGTGCAGCGCGTGGTCCAGCGGAACGGGCCGCGCTTGTTGTGCCCGTCGAAGACAAGGCCGACGCGGGCGGGCACTTCGCCTTCGGGCACGGTCGCCCCGAGGTTCTCGGGGCTCCAGCGCCCCATCAGACCGGGCCGGCTCACCTGCTCGTACACCGACTGTGGTGACGCCTCGACCAGGATGCTTCGGGACACTGTGAACGTGCGGGTCATGACAACTCCGATCCTCGTCCCGCGACCTTACTCACCGGTAGCATGAATGTCAGCCCCTCGCCCGCGCGACGAGGGAGGATCCGGATGCCGCAGAGTGCCGCAAAGTGCCTCGGGGCCTCAGACCAGTCCGGTCACGGTGACGGCGACGGTGACGGCCGCCCCGGGAACAGCCCGCTCCCCGGTCACCCGCTGGACGGCCCCCGCCGCGGCCGAGCGCACCTCTCGGGTCACGTCCAGGGCCCGCCGCCCCCGGTGCAGGACGACGTACACCTCCACGCTCCAGTCCTGGGTGTCCTTCTGCCGCCGCACCTGCACGCCCGCCGCGCCCGCCGGAGTGCTGGGGAGCCCCCGCCTCCACACGGCCGACGACCGCAGGAGATCCACCAGGCCCGGCCGCAGGAAGGCCACCCCCGGGGTGGCAAGAACCGCCTCTATGACGGCGTCCGCCAGGACGCGCGAAACGTCTCGATCACTCACCGCTGCCGCCCTTCGGTGCTGTCGTCGCTGCCGTCGTTGCCGTCGCTGTCGTCGCTGTCGTCGATGACATCGGTGATCGTCACGTCGACGACCGCGATCCGCATGCCCAGCTCGCCGTCCACCGCGTCGAGCACCCGGCTCCGCACCCGGTCGGCGACCTGCGGCAGGTGCCACGTGAGCGGGACCTGCACCTCGATGCGGATCCTGACCGGCCCTCGCGCGAGACGCCCCGGGGGCGCCGGTGAGGCGGGGTCGTCCAGCGGATCGATGCGGCAGCTGCCCGCGCGCACGCCCGGCAGCGACTCGGCCGCCGCCCGCACCGTTCTGGCGGCGGCGGCCTCCACGATCCACGCGTCCTCGTCCTCGTCGCCGAGCGGCAGCGTCCGGCCCGGCCGCAGTTCAAGGCGCACCACGTCCATGACACGGCCGGTGAGCGCGGAGGTGTCCGGCTCCCGCGGCGCTGTGTCGCGCGTCTGCGTGACGATCCCCTCAAGGTGTCGCAAGGCGTTCAGAGCCTGTGCGCAGTGCGGGCAGCCGTCGGCGTGCGGGTCGGGCACGCCCGCCTCCCACTGTTCCCATACGTGTGACAACTCGCGCCCACAGGGCAGCAGTTCGTCCTCAGGCAGCACTCCGAAGCCCGCCTCCCGCTCGTCGTCCGGTCCGGATTCCCCGTTCATCGCCATGCCGCCATCGCCTCCGTCAGATAGCGCCGCGCTCTGAAGACCCGGCCGCGGACCGCCTCCGGACTGATGCCGACCGTCTCGGCGATGGACTCGTAGGGCGCGCCGTCCAGCTCACGCAGCACCCAGCACACCCGCTGCTCCGGCGAGAGCCCCTCCATCGCCCGCGCCAGGTCCTCCACGGCGGCATGCCCCTCGGCGGCCCGCGCGGGCGAGACCTCGTGCTCCGGCGCGGGCGGCTCGGGCAGGCTGTCCAGCGCCACCACCGGCCGCCGCGAGCGCAACACGTTCAGGCAGCGGTTGGTGACGATGCGGTAGATCCACGTACCGAACTGCGCGTCCCTGCGGAACTCCGGCAGCTTGCGCCAGGCACTGACGAAGGAATCCTGCACGGCGTCCTCCGCCTCCGGACGGCTCCCGAGCAGGCGCGTGGCCAGGCGCAGCGCCATGGGTGCGTGGCGGTGCACGAGTGCCTCGAAGGCCTCCTCGTCACCTTCCGCCGCCCGTACCGCGAGTAGGCCGTCCTCACGTCTCGATGACGCATCCGCTTCCTCGGCTGTTCCGCCCCGGTCGCCCGGCACACGCGGCTCCTCTCACTTCGGTCGTGGTCGTACGACACACCAAGGGCCCTCCGCGTTACGCGGCCCAGGAACGCTACCTGCCGGGAGAAGAAATTCCCGCGAGGCGCGTAACGCAGCCGGGGTACCCGGGTCAGAGCCGGAGAAGGCCGAAGAGAGCCCTTCACACGGTCCAGCACCGACAGCACAGTCAGCACTGCCAGCACTGCCACCGAGAGAACCCCGACGACGAGGAGATGCCACCATGGCGACGCAGGACCTCACTTCGAACGCGGCCGTATCCGGCAGCACCGAGAAGGACCTCACCGGCGGGGTGCGGCAGAGCGCTCCCGGAGCCACCACCGTCACGGGCGGTACGGGCGCGACCGAGCCGGCGGCGACGCGGGGCAAGACGTCCATCGCCGATGTCGTGGTCGTGAAGATCGCCGGGATAGCGGCTCGCGAGATCCCCGGCGTGTTCGACATGGGAGGCGGCCTGTCCCGCACCATCGGCGCCGTGCGCGACCGCGTTCCCGGCGGGCGCCCCAACGTCGGGCGCGGGGTGAAGGTCGAGGTCGGAGAGCGGCAGACGGCCATCGACCTCGACATCGTCGTCGAGTACGGCGTGCCCATCACGGACGTCGCCCACGACGTGCGCGAGAACGTCATCTCGGCGGTGGAGCGCATCACCGGCCTCGAGGTGGTCGAGGTGAACGTCGCCGTCAACGACGTCCACCTGCCCGACGACGACACCGCGGAATCCGGCGGCGAGACGCGCGTCGAGTAGCGCCCCGCCCCACGCGGGCCCAGCCGTCACGTCACCTGTCCGTTGTCCGTGGTGTGAGACGTCCTCTTTCTGTGGTGTGAGGTGAGTGGTGAGCACAGCTCTGGGCGGTCTGATCGCGGGCATGGCCCTGGGGTTCGCCGGGTGGTTCGGCGGCTTCGGCGCGTTCCTTCTGGTCGCCGCGCTCGGCGCGGTCGGCTTCGTCGTGGGACGTCTCGTGGACGAGGGCACGGACATCCGCGCCTTCCTCGGCGGGCGTGACCAGGAGCGCCGATGACCACGCCCGCCCCGGAGCGCGGCGCGACGACCATCGCGGACCGCGCGGTGCGCCGCATCGCGGAGCGCGCCGCGACGGAGGCCCTGGCGCCCGGCGCGGTCGAGGCCGGCCGAGGAAC
>NZ_BAAAUG010000080.1:0-13382 GCF_039533825.1 Streptomyces rectiviolaceus | reverse complement strand
CCGCCCTGCGGCGCAGGCCGCGGTGCACGGTGGGCGGCACGCCTCGTGCGGATGCGGCTGACACGGTACGGGCAAGTGGCGTACAGAAACGACGTACGGGAACTTCCGTACTGAATCGGACGTTTCACGTATGGCCTACCCCAGCGCGTGCGTCATCTCATATCTGAGATAACCTGCGAAACATGGCAGACGATTACCTCGTACGTATCGGCAAGCTCATCCGCGACGCCCGTCAGCACAGGGGCTGGACGCAGTCGCAGCTTGCCGAGGCGCTCAACACAAGTCAGAGCGCCGTGAACCGCATCGAGCGCGGCAACCAGAACATCAGCCTTGAGATGATCGCCCGTATCGGCGAGGCGCTGGACAGCGAGATCGTCTCCCTCGGGTATGCCGGGCCGATGCATTTGCGAGTGGTCGGCGGACGCCGGCTGTCCGGCTCCATCGACGTCAAGACGAGCAAGAACGCCTGCGTGGCGCTGCTCTGCGCCTCCCTGCTCAACAAGGGACGCACGGTGCTGCGCCGCGTGGCGCGCATCGAGGAGGTCTACCGCCTCCTCGAGGTGCTCGGCTCGATCGGCGTCCGCACCCGTTGGATCAACGACGGGGTCGACCTGGAGATCGTGCAGCCGGCCAAGCTCGACATGGAGGCGATCGACGCGGAGGCCGCGATCCGGACCCGCTCGATCATCATGTTCCTGGGCCCGCTCCTTCACCACATGGACCGCTTCAAGCTGCCGTACGCGGGCGGTTGCGACCTCGGCACCCGCACGATCGAGCCGCACATGATCGCGCTGCGCCGCTTCGGGCTCGACATCGCCGCGACCGAGGGCCTGTACCACGCCGCCGTCGCGCGTGACGTCGTCCCGGACCGCCCGATCGTGCTGACCGAGCGCGGCGACACGGTGACCGAGAACGCGCTGCTCGCCGCGGCGCGCAGCGACTGCACGACCGTCATCCGCAACGCCTCGTCGAACTACATGGTCCAGGACCTGTGCTTCTTCCTGGAGGCGCTCGGCGTGAAGGTCGAGGGCATCGGCACGACGACCCTCACCGTGCACGGCGTCCCGACCATCGACGTCGACGTCGACTACTCCCCCTCCGAGGACCCGGTCGAGGCGATGAGCCTGCTCGCCGCGGCGGTCGTCACGGAGTCCGAACTGACCGTGAAACGCGTCCCGATCGAGTTCCTGGAGATCGAGCTCGCGGTCCTGGAGGAGATGGGGCTCGACCACGACCGCACGGCGGAGTACTTCGCCGACAACGGCCGTACGCGCCTGATCGACCTCACCGTCCGGCCCTCCAAGCTGGAGGCGCCGATCGACAAGATCCACCCGATGCCGTTCCCCGGCCTCAACATCGACAACGTCCCCTTCTTCGCGGCCATCGCGGCGGCGGCGCAGGGCAAGACCCTGATCCACGACTGGGTCTACGACAACCGCGCGATCTATCTGACCGACCTGAACCGCCTCGGCGGGCGGCTCCAACTCCTCGACCCGCACCGGGTGTTGGTGGAGGGCCCGACCCGTTGGCGCGCCGCCGAGATGATGTGCCCGCCCGCGCTGCGGCCCGCCGTGGTCGTACTGCTCGCGATGATGGCCGCCGAGGGCACGTCCGTCCTGCGCAACGTGTACGTGATCAACCGTGGCTACGAGGAACTGGCCGAGCGGCTCAACTCCGTGGGCGCGCAGATCGAGACGTTCCGGGACATCTAGCGCGGACCGGCCGCCCGGCTCTCCCGCTACGACTGGGCAACGATCACCGGTCGGCCCTGGAGCTGTGCGAGGGCGCGGTGTTGGGGTGGGTGCATGGAAGACCGCACCCTCGCTCCCGGCACGCGCGCCCTCGTCGTGTTCTGTGCCTCGCTCGCCCTGCTCACGGCGGGGTGCGGCGAGAAGGGCGACACCGGCAAGCCGTCGCCGTCCCAGGGCGGCGGCAACCCCGTGTCGACTCCGACCGCTTCCCGTCCGGTGCCCTCCGACGGCAAGGGCTCCAAGGACCCGGACGACATCAACGGGGACGGGCACCGCGATCTGCTCCTGCCCGTGCCCTCCCACAGCGAGAACGAGAAGGAGCGGACCGGCGTCGTCTTCGGCTCCGCCAAGGGGCTCGACCCGTCGACGCACGCCGTGTACGACCACGCCGCGGGCACCGTCACCACGGCCGACCTGGACAGCGACGGCTATCCCGACTTCGTCGCCGTCGACGGATCCATGGAGCCGGGGCTGCCGGCCGTGCACTGGGGCGGCCCGAGCGGGCCCGATGCCGATGCGGATGCGACCCGGATCCAGCTACCGGGCGGCGGCCCGGACGGGGGTCTGTCCGGGCCGGTCCGGGGCGACTTCGACGGGGACGGGCACCACGACATCGCGGCGGTCCGCCAGGACGGGTCCGTGACCCTGCTGTACGGCCCCTTCACCCGCGCCGGCGCTCCGGCCCGCACCGACACCCGGCCCGGCCAAGGGAGCTGGCTCGCCGCGGACGACATCGATCCGTCGGGCAAGGCGCGGGCGACCGGCCTCCTCGTCCATGAGGGCGACGACGGCGAGCAGACGGCCGGGGTCCTCTACCCGGCGCGCACCGGAAGCGGCCTCTCCAGGACCTCCGTCGAGCTGCGCGAGGGCAACGCGGTGGCGTTCGGCGACTACGACGGTGACGGCGCCCGCGATCTGGCCATCGGCGACAACGGAAGCCGCAACAACGAACCGGACACGGGCGAGAAGCCGGAGACGGCCTTCTCGCTCGCGGTCTACCCCGGCAAGGGCGGCGACCCGGTCACGTACAAGATCCCGAAGAGCCGCAACTCCTACTACGGGCCCGGCGATTACGCGTCCGCCGACCCCGACGGCGACGGCAAGGACGGCATCCTCGTCGCCACGGACGAGGGCGCGCTCCTGATCGAGGGCGAGAAGCGGACGAAGATTCTCCGTGAGGGCCCCGCCCGCGCGGGCGGCAAGAAGACCCCGGCCCGGTGGCGGCACGCCCGCCCGTACGCCGCCGCCGACTTCGACGCCGACGGCAAGGAGGAGCTGATCCTGAACTGGGGCCCAGGTGTCCTCTTCGGCCTGTACGGCGAACAGCCGACGCACTGGTGGATCACGGACGGAACGTCACCTCACGACAAGACGGCGTTCACGACAACGTCCTTCCCGGGACGGCATGGCTGAGCCCCGTCAGGGGCGCGGGGAACTGCGCGACCAGCCCCCACCGGCCCGCAGGCCGGGTCTTCATCGCGCCACCAGCGGAACGCTCAGGTGCTTGCCACGAACTCCCGGATCGCCGCCGCCAGACCGTCGGGGCGATCCAGCGGGATCAGGGTGCGGCAGTCGTCCAGTTCCACCAGACGGCTCTTGGGGAGCAGCTCGGCGAACCTGCGGCCGTGTTCCGGGGGCAGCATCTTGTCCTGCTTGCCCCAGACGACCAGGGCCGGCCTGTCGTAGCTGCGCAGGGCGTCCGCCGCCTCCCGCATCTCCGTCTTGCGCGCCGAGCGCAGATAGTGGATCAGGATCTGGCGGGCCGCGGGGTCGGTGCGCAGCGGTGCGATCCAGCGGTCCGTCAGGTCGTGCGGGACCGGGCGGTGCGCCATCAGCGCGTATCCCGTGCCCGGAACGCGGCGCAGGGCGCGTACGGACAGGATGCGGACCAGGAGCGCGATGCCGCCGGGAACGCGCGCGGCGACGTCCAGCATCTTGCCGCCCGCGCCCGGCGGGTAGTTGTCGAAGGCCTCGCAGCCCGCGATGACCATCCGGCCGACGCGGTCGGGGCGCTCGGCCGCCAGCTGCTGGAGCCGCCCGGCGTCGTTCTCGACGAACACCGCGTCGTCGCCGAGATCCAGCGCGTCGGCGAACTCGCCGATCAGCCGCGCCATGGTCAGCGGCGTCAGCTCGGCGCCCGGCTTCAGCGGCACGCGATGGCTGCCGTACGGAAGGGTCGGCACCAGACAGCGGAAATCGCCGCCCAGTTCCTCGACTACATGGCGCCATACGCTGCCGTCCTGGACGAGGCCGTGCAGGAGGACGAGCGGTGTGCCCGTCCCTCCGGTGTCCTCGTACTCGATCGGTCCTGCGCTCAGCTCGATCCGAGCCATGGCCGCCCCGTTTCCTCGCCGATGGTGGCCCCGACGCTATGCGGATCAGTCGAGGACCGCCACCCCTTCGAGCTCCACCAGGCACTCCTCGTCCCAGAGGCGGACCGCGCCGATCACCGCCATGGCGGGATAGTCGCGACCTGCCAACTTGCGCCAGATGGCGCCGAGTTTGGCGGCCTGGGCCCGGTAGTCGGCGACGTCCGTGGCGTAGATGGTGACGCGGGCGAGGTCGGCGGGGGTGCCTCCTGCGTGGCGCAGGGCCGTGAGGAGGTTGGTGAGCGCCTTCTCGAACTGCTCGGGGAGGGTGGTGCCGGTGACCTTGCCCTCGGAGTCGAGTGCGGTCTGACCCGCGAGGAAGACGAGGCGGCTGCCGGTCGCGGTGACGGCGTGGGAGAAGCCGGTGGGAGGGGAGAGGTCGACGGGGTTGAGGCGGTTGAGGGGCATGGAGCTACTCCTGTTTCTGTCTTGTGTGCGGCTTCGTCGAGCCTGCGAGTTCGTCACGCCTGCGAGTTCGTCGCGCCCGCGAGTTCGCCCTCAGACGCCGGACGGGCCTGCGGAGCTTGCTCCCGAGTACAACTCCTTCGCAATGATGGTCCGTTGAACCTCGCTCGCCCCCTCGTAGATGCGAGGCGCCCGCACCTCGCGGTACAGGTGCTCCAGCAAGTGCCCCCGCTGCAAGGCACGCGCACCGTGCAGCTGGACCGCGGCGTCCACGACGTACTGCGCGGTCTCCGTGGCCACCAGCTTGGCCATGGCGGCGCGTTGGGCGATGTCCGGCTCACCGCGGTCGTAGGCAGCCGCCGCCGCGTACACCATCAGACGAGCCGCCTCGGTCCGTGTCGCCATCTCCGCGACTTGGTGCGCCACCGCCTGAAGGTCCTTCAACTTGCCCCCGAACGCGTCGCGTTCGGCGGTGTGCGCCAGCGTCGCGTCCAGCGCCGCGCCCGCCATGCCGACGGCGAAGGCGCCGACGCTGGGGCGGAAGCGGTTGAGGGTGGTCATGGCGACGCGGAAGCCGCGGTCGGGTTCGCCGAGGACGTCGTCGCCCGTGACGGTCACGCCGTCGAAGGCGAGGGCGCCGATCGGGTGCGGGGAGAGCATGTCCAGGGGGGTGCCGGTGAGGCCCGCGCGGTCGGCGGGGACGAGGAAGGCGGTGACGCCGCGTGCGCCCGCGCCGGGGGTCGTACGGGCGAAGACGGTGTAGAAGTCGGCCTCGGGGGCGTTCGAGATCCAGCACTTCTCGCCGGTGAGCCGCCAGGAGGAGGCGCCGTCAGGTGCGGCGCTCAGGGCCAGGGCGGCGACGTCCGAGCCCGCGTCGGGCTCGGAGAGCGCGAAGGCGGCGACGGCGTGCCCCGCGCGGGCGGGAGCCAGCCACTGCTCGCGCTGCCGCACGGAGCCGTACGCGGCGACGGGGTGCGCCCCGAGCCCCTGCAGGGCGAGCGCGGTCTCCGCCTCCGTACAGGCGTAGGCGAGGGACTCGCGCAGGAGGCAGAGGCCCAGGGCGCCCGACGTGGCGTGCGGGGCCCGTGAGGCATCGGACCTACCGGATGCACCGGATGCACCCTCCCCCTCCCCGTCCCCCGCGAACAGGCGGTCAAGGAGCCCCAGTTCGCCCAGCGCCTCCACCAGCGGGCGGTTCACCCGGCCCGGCTCGCCCTTCTCCGCCAGCGGGCGCAGCCGCTCGTCGGCGAGGGTACGTAGCTCCGCACACCATGCGGTTTGTTCCGGATTGAGCGAGAATGCCGTCATGCCGGGCCCCTCCTCTATCGCGCACCGTTGACTGTCGTCACCATCACGATACGCTCGTTGCGCGAGCTCACCACAAGCCCGAACGGCAAGGGGGCGACCCGCTGTGGACGCCAAGAGTGCACTCAGACTCCACCCATCGGCTCACGTCGACACTTTCGCCCGGGAGCATCTGCCGCCGCCCGAGCAGTGGCCCGCGTTCGTCCACGACCGGCCCGAACTGCATTACGCCGATCGCCTCAACTGCGGCGCCGAGCTCCTGGACCGGACGGTGGAGCGGCACGGCGCCGGCCGGCCCGCGTTCCGTGCGGGCTCGGGCGACGTGTGGACGTACGGCGAGCTGCAGCGGCACGTCGACCGGATCGCGCACGTCCTGACCGGCGAACTCGACGTACTGCCGGGCCAGCGCGTCCTGCTGCGCGGCCCCACCACCCCGTGGCTCGCGGCCTGCTGGCTCGCGGTGATGAAGGCGGGCGCGGTCGCGGTCACCGTTCTGGCCCAACAGCGCTCGCACGAACTGGCCACGATGTGCGAGATCGCCGAGGTCGCCCACGCGCTGTGCGACGCCCGCGCCGTGGACGACCTGGTCAAGGCCGGGATCCCCGGGCTCGGTGTCACCACCTTCGGCGGGGACGCGGACGACGACCTGCTGGCGCGCGCCGCCCGGCAGCCCGATGTCTACGAGGCCGTCGACACCGCCGCCGACGACGTCGCCCTCATCGCCTTCACGTCCGGCACCACGGGGCGCCCCAAGGGCTGTATGCACTTCCACCGTGACGTGCTCGCCATCGCCGACACCTTCGGGCGCCACGTCCTGAAGCCGGGGCCCGACGACGTGTTCGCGGGCAGCCCCCCGCTCGGCTTCACCTTCGGGCTCGGCGGTCTCGTCATCTTTCCGCTGCGGGTCGGCGCCTCCTCGCTCCTGCTCGAACAGGCGGGCCCCAAGCAGCTGTTGCCCGCCATCGCCGAGCACGGCGTGACGGTGCTCTTCACGGCGCCGACCGCCTACCGCACGATGCTCGACGAGCTGAGCGGGCCGGACGCGCCCGAGGTCGCCTCGCTGCGGCGGTGCGTCTCCGCCGGGGAGAATCTGCCCGCCGCCACGTGGCAGGCCTGGCACGAGCGCACCGGTCACCGCATCATCAACGGCATCGGCGCGACGGAGCTCCTGCACATCTTCATCTCCGCCGCCGACGAGGCGATCCGCCCCGGCACCACGGGCCGTCCCGTCCCGGGGTGGCACGCGCGCGTGGTCGACGATTCGGGGGCTCCGGTGCCGGACGGCGAGCCGGGTCTGCTCGCCGTGCGCGGTCCTGTCGGCTGCCGGTATCTGGGCGACGAGCGCCAGCTCCAGTACGTACGCCACGGCTGGAACGTCACCGGCGACACGTATGTCCGCGACGCCGACGGCTACTTCACCTACGTGGCCCGCGCGGACGACATGATCATCTCGGCCGGGTACAACATCGCGGGCCCGGAGGTCGAGGAGGCGCTCATGCGCCACCCGGACGTCCTGGAGACCGCCGTGGTGGGGCGCGCCGACGAGCTGCGCGGTCAGATAGTCGTCGCGTACGTCGTCCCGCGCGCGGGCACCGAACGGGACCCGGACCGGCTGCGTGAGTTCGTGAAGGGCGAGCTCGTGCCGTACAAGTGCCCGCGCGAGATCGTCTATCTGGACGCGCTGCCGCGCACCGCGACAGGCAAGCTGCAACGGTTCCGGCTGCGGGAGCCGGGGACCGTAGAGTGATCACGTGTCCGAGCAGCACACTCCACGGTCCCTGATCGTCACCTTCTACGGCGCCTACGGGCGCGCGGCCCCCGGCCCGGTGCCCGTCGCCGAGCTGGTCAGGCTCCTCGCCCCGGTCGGCGTGGACGCCCCGTCCGTGCGCTCGTCCGTGTCCCGGCTCAAGCGGCGCGGGCTGCTTGTCCCCTCGCGGACGGCGGCGGGCGCGGCGGGGTACGCCCTGTCGCCGGACGCGCGGCAGCTCCTCGACGACGGCGATCGGCGCATCTACGCGACTCCCCCGGCCGCGCGGCAAGGCGGCGGCTGGGTGCTCGCCGTCTTCTCCGTACCGGAGTCGGAACGCCACAAGCGGCACGTCCTGCGCTCCCGCCTCGCCGGACTCGGCTTCGGAACGGCCGCTCCGGGGGTGTGGATCGCCCCGGCGCACCTCTACGAAGAGACCCGGCACACCCTGCAGCGCCTCCAACTCGCCTCGTACGTCGATCTGTTCCGTGGCGAGCACCTCGGCTTCGCGGCGACGGCGGAGGCGGTGGCCCGCTGGTGGGACCTGGCCTCGATCGCCAAGGAGCACGAGGCGTTCCTCGACCGGCACGAGCCGGTGCTCAGGAGCTGGCAGGGCCGGAAGGACACCCCGCCGGAAGAGGCGTACCGGGACTACCTCCTCGCCCTGGACTCCTGGCGCCGGCTGCCGTACGCGGATCCCGGACTGCCCGGGGTACTCCTCCCGGACGGGTGGCCCGGGGACAGGTCCGCCGAGGTGTTCGCCGCCCTTGACGGGCGGTTGCGGGACGCGGGAGCGCGCTTCGTGACGCCGGAGGGCTCATAACGACCCTCAACTCCCCAGTGTGAGCCGGGGCTTGGGCCCGTCCGTGCGTCCCGTCTGCGGTCGGCGGCTGCCCGCTCCGTACTGCTGCGGCCAGCTGACGCCCGGCCCCGCGTAGCCCTGCTCGGCCGCAGCGTGCAGCGTCCAGTGGGGGTCGTACAGATGCGGGCGGGCGAGCGCGCACAGGTCCGTACGCCCCGCCAGGATCAGCGAGTTGACGTCGTCCCAGGACGAGATGGCGCCGACCGTGAGGACGGGGATACCGGTTTCGTTGCGGATGCGGTCGGCGAACGGGGTCTGGTAGGAGCGGCCGTACGCGGGGCGCTCGTCGGAGACGACCTGGCCCGTCGATACGTCGACCGCGTCGGCGCCGTGCGCGGCGAAGGCGCGGGCGATCTCGACGGCGTCGTCCGCTGTGGTGCCGCCGTCCGCCCAGTCGGTGGCCGAGATGCGGACGGTCATCGGTTTGCCCTCCGGCCACAACTCCCGTACGGCGTCGAACACTTCGAGGGGGAAGCGCAGCCGGTTGTCCAGCGAGCCGCCGTACTCGTCCGTCCTGTGATTGGTCAGCGGCGAGAGGAATCCGGACAGCAGATAGCCGTGCGCGCAGTGCAGTTCGAGGAGGTCGAATCCGCCGCGCTCGGCGCGCCGGGCGGCGGAGACGAACTGCTCGCGGATCTCGTCGAGTCCGGCCCGGTCCAGCTCCTGCGGGCGCTGGCTGTTGGCCTTGTACGGGAGCGGCGAGGGGGCCACCAGCGGCCAGTTCCCCTCGTCCAGGGGTTCGTCGATGCCCTCCCACATCAGCTTCGTCGAACCCTTGCGGCCCGAGTGGCCGAGCTGGACGCCGATCGCGGTGCCGGGCGCCTGCGCGTGCGCGAAGTCGGTGATCCGGCGCCAGGCCTCGGTCTGCCCGTCGGTGTAGAGCCCGGCGCAGCCCGGCGTGATGCGGCCCCGCTCGCTGACGCACACCATCTCGGTCATGACCAGGCCGGCGCCACCGAGCGCCCGCGCGCCCAGGTGGACGAGGTGGAAGTCGCCGGGGACGCCGTCCACCGCGGAGTACATGTCCATGGGGGACACGACCACGCGGTTGCGCAGGGTGAGGTCGCGAAGGCGGAAGGGCGTGAACATCGGCGGCGTACCGGCCGGGCACCCGAAGTCGCGCTCGACGGACTCGGTGAAGTGGGCGTCGCGCAGCCGCAGGTTGTCGTGGGTGACGCGGCGGCTTCGGGTGAGCAGGTTGAACGCGAACTGGCGCGGCGGCTGGCCGAGATAGTCCGGGAGCCGCTCGAACCACTCCAGGCTCGCGCGGGCCGCACGCTGCGTGGACTCGACGACGGGGCGGCGCTCCGTCTCGTACGCGGCGAGCGCCTCGGGGATGCCGGGCCGCTCCTCCAGGCAGGCGGCGAGCGCGAGGGCGTCCTCGACGGCGAGCTTGGTGCCGGAGCCGATGGAGAAGTGGGCGGTGTGGGCGGCGTCCCCGAGGAGCACCGTGTTGCCGTGCGACCAGCGCTTGTTGACGACCGTGCGGAAGTTGATCCAGGCGGATTTGTTGCCGCGCAGCGTCCGGCCGTCGAGCACGGCGGCGAAGATCTTGGCGCAGCGCTCGGTCGATTCCCGCTCGTCGAGCTCCGCGAACCCGGCCGCCTCCCAGACCTCTTCGCGCATCTCGACGATGACCGTGGACTCGCCGGTGCCCGCCGTGGAGAACGGATAGCCGTGCAGTTGCATCACGCCGTGCTCGGTCTCGGCGATCTCGAAGCGGAAGGCGTCGAAGGCGAAGTCGGCGGCGAGCCAGATGTAGCGGCAGCGGTGCGTCTCGATGCTCGGCCCGAAGGCCTCGGCGTGCGCCTCGCGCGTGAGGCTGTGCACGCCGTCCGCCGCGATCACCAGGTCGTACGCGGTGGACAGCTCGTCGGCGGGCGGCGCCTCGGCACGGAAGCGCAGGTCGACGCCGAGCTCACGGCACCGCTCGTGCAGGATCCCGAGCAGCCTGCGCCGCCCGAGCGCCGCGAAGCCGTGCCCGCCCGAGGTGTGGCGGCTCCCCCGGTGCACGATGTCGATGTCGTCCCAGCGCACGAACTCCGCCTGCAGCGCGCGGTAGACGACGGGGTCGGCGTGCTCGATGCCGCCGAGCGTCTCGTCCGAGAGGACGACTCCGAAGCCGAAGGTGTCGTCCGGGGCGTTCCGCTCCCAGACGGTGATCTCGCGCTCCGGGTCGAGCCGCTTGAGGAGCGCCGCGGCGTAGAGCCCGCCGGGGCCGCCGCCGATGACGGCGATGCGGTGCGCCTCGGGCCGCGCGGGCATCATCGCCCCTGCCACTTGGGCGGGCGCTTCTCCGTGAACGCCGCGTGGAATTCCTTGTAGTCCTCGCCGGTCATCAGGAGGGCCTGGGTCGCCGCGTCCAGCTCCACGGAGGCGGCGAGCGGCATGTCGAGCTCGGAGGTCAACAGGGCCTTGGTCTGCGCGTACGCGAGGGCGGGGCCGTCGGCGAGGCGGCGCGCCAGGGACTGCGCGGCCTCGGGCGCCTTACCCTCGTCCGTCAACTCGCTGATGAGGCCGATCCGTTCGGCCTCGGGGGCGCGCACCGGGTCGCCCAGCATCAGGATGCGGGTGGCGTGACCGAGGCCGACGAAGCGGGGCAGGAGGTACGCGGCCCCCATGTCACCGCCCGACAGGCCGACCCGCGTGAAGAGGAAGGAGAACCGCGCCGAGGGATCCGCCACCCGGAAGTCCGCGGCGAGGGCGAGCACGGCGCCCGCGCCCGCGGCCACCCCGTGCACGGCGGCGATCACCGGGAAGGGGCACTCACGGATGGCCCGCACGACCTGTCCCGTCATGCGGTTGAAGTCGAGCAGCTGAGCGGTGTCCATGCCGAGGGTCGCGCCGATGATCTCGTCGACGTCACCGCCCGAGCAGAAGCCGCGCCCCTCTCCGCCGAGCACCAGGGCGCGTACGGACTTGTCGCGGGACAGTTCGGCCAGGAGATCCCGCAGGTCGGCGTAGGCGCCGAAGGTGAGCGCGTTCAGTTTGTCGGGGCGGGCGAGGGTGACCGTGGCGACCCCGTCGTCCACCTCGAAGCGGAGGTGCTGCCAGTCGGGGGTGCGGGGGGTGGAGCCGGTGAAGGGACTCATGACGACGTGCGGCCTCCTCGGTCGGGGCGGCGGCGGTCTACCTCTCTCGAAGTTATCACCTATCCGTGACTGTCGTCACGAGTGCGCGATATGCGCCACCCGCAGGGCCTTGTGGGAACTTAAATCCTGAAATGCGCGTCTTTTCACCTGGAGGACCCAAGGGCCGGACGTCCCGGACATGCCCGACCGTCGACCCTGTCGACATAGCGCTTAAGATTCGTACGGTTGAAAGCAGGACCTCCTGCTGCCCTGAACGGACGACCCGCCTTGCACGAACCTCCAGCTCCCGCCTCGTGGCGCATCGCGCTGCCGCACACCACGGCAGCCGTACCGATCGCCCGTGCGCTGGTGCGTACCGCGCTCACCGAGATCGAGTCGCCCGCCGACAGCGACACGGCGGAGCTCCTCACGGCGGAGCTGGTGGCCAACGCGGTGGAGCACACCTCGGGGCACGACCCGATAGAGCTCGTCATCGAGCTCCTGCCGACCGGCTGCCAGGTCGAGGTCCACGACTCCAACCCGCTGCCGCCCGGCGATCTCACCAGCCCCTCACCGCCCGAGCCGGACCCCTGGCAGGAGCACGGGCGCGGCCTGCTCCTGATCCGCACCCTCAGCTCGTCCTGCGGTCACCGCCCCACCAAGTCGGGCAAGGCCGTGTGGTTCACGCTCCCGGCACAGCTCGGTCCGGACGCGGACTGCGCCTGAGCCGGACGGCCACCACCTCGCCGACGCGCCGCACGGCCGCCGGGTCGAGGACGGCGAGCGCGGGCAGGGCCCGCCACCAGTCGTCCCGGACCAGAAGCTCACGGATCAGGCGCTCGCCCTCGGCTCGGTCCTTCATCCGGCACGGGCCCGCATAAGCGTCCAGGAGCAGCAGCCGACGCAGGTCGGACGCGGTGCTCCGCTCCCGTGGACGGGGCAGGGAGCACCACTCGCGACCGCCGTCCAGGGCCGCCAGAGCGGCGACGCCGAGGCGCATTCCCTGGTAGGGCTCGGGCAGCGTACGGCCATCGGCCGGGATGCCCATCAGCAGAGCGGTCATCGACCAGAGGGCAGCCGCCTCACGGGCGGGCCGCTGATCACTCATGGTGTCCTGCCACCGCCATTCCCCGAGGCGCGCGACGGCCTCGTCGACGTCGACCCTGGAGAGCGCGAGTACGGCCGACGCCCTCTCGAACGGGTCGCGCAGCCAGCTCAGGCGCGGCGAGTACTGGAGCGGGTTGCTGCCCGTCCGACGCCCGGCCAGATCCCGCACCCGGCCGGTGATCCAGGCACGTACCGCATCCGGTTGGGCCCACAGCGTCGCCGCGAGCGCGGCCCACCACGCGTCGGACACGTCGGGGGCCGCGGGGTCCTGGAACCACTCGTCGTGCGCCTTCGCCCGTGCCAGAGTCGCGCACTCCGTCCGGCGTGGATCCCCGGGCGGCAGGAGCCTGGTCAGCGCGGCGAATCCCGCCACGGTCTCCTGCATCGGATCGTCCCTGGCCATCTCGATCGCCCGGTCGATTCCGTCGACCAGGGCGACGACCTCCAGGTCGTCGGCCATCAGTGCGGCACTCCCCGGTCGCCCGAACCGCGGACTCAGCGCGCGGAAGGCGCGCGTCGAGTCCGCCGCACGGTCCTCCGCACGGTGCAGCACGATCCGGGCCCAGGCGTCCGACGGCTCCGGAGCAAGCCGGGTCAGCTGCCCGGCCTGGTCCGCGGCCCCCGCTGCCGCCAGCGCCTCGGGCAGCACACCGAGCACCGGTGCCAGCGCCGAGCGGCCGCCCTCGGGGCTCTGCCGGGACTCGTCCGCGATGACCCGCGCCAGGGTGGCGGCGTCCGACGGCGCCTCGGCGGCGCGGCTCAGGG
>NZ_BAAAUG010000079.1:0-6157 GCF_039533825.1 Streptomyces rectiviolaceus | reverse complement strand
CGGGCGGCGCTGTCCGCCACGCGGGCGGCACGGTCCGCCGCGCGCGCCCCCTGCGGCACGCGCGCCGCGGACACCCGACGGAAGACACGCATGGTCCGACTCTCCGGCCCACCCACACCACCCGCGATCCACGGTCCGCCATTCGGGTGACCGAAGCCCGAAGCCCGGAGGACCGAAGCCCGGAGGCCCTGAGGCCCTGAGGCCCTGCGCAGCCTCCGCATGAGCCGCGCTCAGACTCCGCCCAGGTCCAGCCCCGGGTTCGTCCGGGAAAGGATCATGTCCGTGCGCGGCTGGAGCGCCGCGTCGATCATCTCGGGCTGCGGAGTGATCCAGTAACGGCCCTCCGCGGCCTGCTCGAAGACACGGCGGGCGTGCTCCTCGGGCGTGATCCCCTGGGTGTCGGCGCGCTGCTGCAGCTGTTCGTTGAACCCCGCCATCTCGGGCGGTGTGCCGTCCCCCGGCCGCGCGGCCCTGAATATCTCGCTCTTGACCGAGTCCGGCAGCACGACCGAGACCTGCACCGGCGCCTGCTTCATCTGCATTTCGTGGGCGAGGGATTCGGAGAGCGCGAGCGTCCCGAACTTCGTCACGCTGTAGGGCGCCATCAGCGGGCTCGGCAGCAGTCCGCCGACCGAGGACACGTTGAGCACCCAGCTCCGCGTGGACTGCTTGAGCAGACGCGGCACGAAGGAGCGTATGCCGTTCACATAGCCGCCGATGTTGATCCGCAGGGCGGCGTCCCAGCGCTCGGCGGGGATCTCCCAGGAGTAGCCCATGGCCATGATCCCGGCGTTGTTGATCAGCATGTCGACGGTCCCGAAGCGGTCGTACGCACGGTCCGCGAGGGCGTCGACGGAGAGCGGGTCGGACACGTCCGTCACGACCGGCTCGACCTCGGCCCCGGCCCCGGCCCCGGAGGCGCGCAACTCCTCGGCCAGGGCCGAGAGGCGGTCGGCGGCTATGTCGGCGAGGACCAGCCTCATGCCGAGGGACGCCGCGTGCCGGGCGAATCCGGATCCGATGCCGGCGGACGCGCCGGTGATGACGGCGACCTTGCCCGCGAAGGTCTCGCCCGCAAGGGTCCGGCCTGCGTCGCTCATGCTGCTCTCCTCTGCCAGAAGTGGGTGCTGCCGTCGACGGTCAGAAGTGGGTTCCGCCGTCGACCCGGACCTCGGTGCCGGTGATGAACTTGCCGTCCCGCGAGCCGAGCAGGGCGACCACGGAGGCCACGGACTCCGGTCCCGCGAAGCCCTGGCCGATGGCAGGGGCCAGCTTCATGAACAGGCTCATGTCCGCGTCCTCGGGCAGGCCGGGGCCCACGCTCTGCTTGCTGGCGCCGCTGCCGTCGGTCATGCCACTGGATATGGAGCCGGGCTGGACGGAGTTGAAGCGGATGCCCTGCTTGCCGTACTCGGCGGCCAGCGCGTGCGTCATGGACTGGATGCCGCCCTTGCTCGCCGCGTACGCCGCCATGTACGGGTGGGCGAACATCGCGGAGGTGGAGCTGAAGTTGACGACCGCGGCGTCATCGCCCTCGATCAGCGCCGGGATCGCCTCGCGGATCACCAGGAACGTGCCCACCAGGTTGACCTGGATGACACGGTTGAAGGAATCCAGGCTGGTCTCGTGCGTGTGCGAGGAGCGGAGCACGCCCGCCGCGTTCACCAGGACATCCAGGCCGCCGAGCGCGGCGACGGCGGCGGCGACGCCCTCGCGCACCGAGGTCTCGTCCGAGATGTCGACCACGAGGGTGGTGAGGCGGTCGGCCGCGGTACCCGCCTTCTCGGAGGTGTCCTTGAGGCCCGCCTCGCTGACGTCGGCGGCCACGACCCTGCCGCCCTCATCGAGGAGCCGCAGGACGGTCGCTTGTCCGATGCCCGAGCCGCCGCCGGTGATGAGTGCACGACGGCCTGCGTAACGGTTCATGAAATGCCTCCGATCAACTCCGGGCTCCCCGGATCCGCCCATGGACCCGGCCTTCCCGATCTGATTTCAATGTACGCCTCTCTGGCACGTTTTGCCATAACGACAATTCATGTATCAGGGTGAGAATCCCGCGTAGGCTGCGAGGGTGAGCACTGATCCGTCGCAGCCACCGCAGCCACCGCAGCCATCGCCACCGTCGCTGACCGAGCGCCGCAAAGCGGCCACGCAGCTCGACATCGCCCGCGCCGCGGCCGAGCTCTTCGCCGAGCGCGGCCCGGACGGCACCACAGCCGAGGAGATCGCGGGCCGGGCCGGAGTGGCGCTGCGCACCTTCTACCGGTACTTCCGCAACAAGCAGGACGCGGTCGCCCCGCTCCTCGCCGGGGGCGCCGCCGAGTGGCGGGCCCACCTGGCGGACCTCGACCCGGCCGCCGGGGTTCCGACGGCCCTGGAGCAGTCCATCGCGGACGCGCTGACCGCGGCGGACGACCGTGCGGCCGAGTCCCTGGAGTGGACCCGCGGGCTGCTGCGCGCCGCCCAGGACGATCCGGCACTGCGCGCGGTCTGGTACCGCGTGAACCAGGAGTCCGAGGAGCAGCTCGTGCCCGTGCTCGCCCGCCTGGCCGGGGACGGCGCCGACGAACTGGACGTACGCCTGGCCGCCGCGGCCGCCACGGACGCCATCCGCCTCGCCCTGGAGACATGGGCCGCCACGGACGCGCCCACCGAGGGCCCCGGCTCCCCCGCCGTCCTTGCGGTGCGGTGTCTGCGCGAACTGGCGGGCGGGCTGCGGCTCCTGGACGCCCGGCGCGGCGACGGCTGAGGCGAGCTACCACCACAGCGCCCACCACAGCTCCCACCACGGCGCCCTGCTACAGCTCCGGATCCGCCCGCAGGCCAAGCCGCTCGTCCGGCCCCAGGTCCAGCGAGAACGCCAGCAACGCCACGTCGTCCCCCACCCCACCCGAGAACCGCATCAGGTCCCTCCAGACCGCGGACGTCAGCGCCGCCGGGTCGTCCGGCAGGTCGGCGCAGAGCGCCGAGAGACGCTCGGCCAGCGGGTAGAAGGTGCCTGACGCGTCCCGTGCCTCGGTCACCCCGTCGGTCACCACGAGCAGCCGGTCACCGGGCTTCAGGCCCACGGTCACCTCTTCGGGCGGCGCGACACCGGCGATCCCCAGACCCAGCGGAGCGCCCGGCGCCACGGCGAGCTCCTCGACGGCGCTGCCGCGCAGCAGCAGCGGGGGCGGATGGCCGCAGGAGACGATCCGCAGCTCGGGGGCGTCGCTCCGGAACTCCAGGAGCACGGCGGTGGCGAAGAGTTCGGCGTGCTCGGCCTCCTCGGAGTCGACCACAAGGCGCCGGTCGAGGCGGGCCGCGACCCCCTCCAGGTCGGGCTGGTCGAGCACCGCCTCCCGGAAGGCACCGAGCAGCGCGGCGACCGTCCCGACGGCCGCGAGTCCGTGCCCCTGCACGTCGCCGACCAGCGCCTGTACGCCACAGGGGCCCTTGCGTACGTCGAAGAGATCGCCGCCGACCAGTGTCCCGCCCTGTGCCGCGCGGTAGAGGCCCGCGCAGCGCACCGGGCCCACGCGCTCCGGCAGCGGCGGAAGGACGGCGAACTGGGCGGCCTCCGCGACGGTGCGGACGGTGACGAGCTGGGTGTCGCGGCGGCTGCGCAGCCAGGCGAACACGACGCTCAGCAGCGCCACGAAGGAGACCGTCAGCAGATCGCTGTTCCCCGGGCGGCCGAGTCCGAAGTCCGGCAGGGCGAGCAGCAACACCACGGTGCCGCCCAGGAGGGCCGTGGCGGAGGCGCCGTACGACAGCGCGGCCAGCGGCGGCACGGCGGCCAGCAGGAAACTGAGGTCGAGCGACGCCGGAGTGGCGAGCTGGATGACGCAGATCGCGGCAAGGAGCACGGGCGGGGGCCAGCGCACCCAGCGGGGCCGCGGCGCGCCCCGCAGCCAGCCCGGCTCCTCCCGGTCCCGCCGACTGGCAGCAGCGACCCTGAACATCGGTTCGCTCCTTCCGGTCGGCCTCCCCACGCTCCTACGCGCGCGTGCCCGCCGCACGCCGGGCCGGTCCGTCGGGTGCCCTACCCCGGGCGGGTGTCACGGCAGCCCCAGGGGTGTCAGAGCACGCGCCCCATCAGCACGTCGTCCACGTACGAGCCGTCGAGGTAGAACTCGCCCGGCAGCACCCCCTCGACCACGAAGCCCTCGGACGCGTAGAGCGTGCGGGCCGGAGTGTTGTGGCCGAGCACCCGCAGCGTGATGCGCCGCGCGCCCTGGCGGCGGGCCTCGTCCACCGCGGCCCTGACCAGCCGGCGGCCCACTCCCGTGCCGCGTGCCTCGTCCGCGACGGCGAAGCCCAGGATCTGGCGCACGTGGGCGTTGGCGAGGAGGGACGTGGGGTAACCGAGCCGTATGTAGCCGACGACCACGCCGTGCCGCTCGGCGACCAAGTGGTCGCGGGGGCCGAAGCGGTCGCTGAAGAACGGCGGATGCGGGGGCTGCGGAGCCGGTTGCACCGCGTGCAGGGTGGACCAGGTGGCGCGGTCGATGTGACCGAGGGCTTCTTCGTCGTCCGGCAGGGCGGTACGTATGTGCGTGTCCGGCATGGGCGTCACTGTACGACGGCCACCAGGCGCCTCCCGACAGGTTTCCGGGGCAGGATGGCGTCATGGAGTCCACCGAGTCCGAGCAGTCAGACCCGTCATCGCGGCGGTCCCGTATCGCCGTGGCCGGTGCGTCCGGCCTGATCGGAACGGCGCTGACACGCGCCCTCACCGACGACGGTCACGAGGTGGTGCGGCTCGTGCGCCGGGCACCTCGTACGAAGGACGAAGTGCGATGGGACCCCAAGGAGGGGTACGTCGACACGGCGGGGCTCGCGGGCTGCGACGCGCTCGTCAATCTGGCGGGAGCCGGGATCGGCGACCATCGCTGGACCGCCGCCTACAAGCAGGAGCTCCGCGACAGCAGGGTGCTCGGCACCTCGGCGCTCGCCGAGGCGGCGGCCTCGCTGGACGAGCCGCCCCGGGTGTTCCTGTGCGCGAGCGCGATCGGCTACTACGGAGACACCGGTCAACGTGCGGTGGACGAGAGCGCTCCCGCCGGGGAGGGCTTTCTGCCGTCCCTGTGCGTGGAGTGGGAGGGCGCCGCGGCCGCGGCGCACGAAGCGGGCATCCGCACGGTCCTCTCGCGCAACGGCCTGGTGGTGGCGCGCGAGGGCGGGGCCTGGGGGCGGATGTTCCCGCTCTTCAAGGCGGGACTCGGCGGACGCCTCGGCAACGGCCGGCAGTACTGGAGCCACATCTCGCTGTACGACGCGGTGGCCGCGCTGCGGCATCTGCTCGACACGGAGACGCTGTCGGGGCCGTTCAATCTGACGGCGCCCGACCCGGTCACCAACCGTGAGGTGACGGCCGCGATGGGGCGGGTGCTCCACCGGCCCACGCTCTTCACGGCGCCGTCGCCCGCGCTGCGCGTCGCGCTCGGCGAGATGGCCGGCGATGTGCTCGGCAGCCAGCGGGTCCTGCCGACGCGACTCCTGGAGTCGGGATTCTCGTTCGCGTTCCCGGGCATCGAGGACTCGATCCGCGCGGCGCTGCGGTAAGAACGGCGCCCCGGAGCACCGTGCTCCGGCGGAAGCGGCCCGCCTGCCGATCGTCTTCTTCGCGTCTGCGATCGGCGTGCGACCGGCGTGCGACCGTGCTCGGTCGATGCGCGACTGCCCCTGAACGTTTCGGCTCCTAACCTCGTCCGGAACTCGGTGATTCCGGAGCCCTGTTGAGGGCATGACGTCCCCAGCAGCCGCGCAACCTCGGGGAGGGGCACGTGCAAGAGCCTGTGCACCATGCGGATGTCGTCATCGTGGGAGCGGGGGTCGCGGGACTGTCGGCCGCCCACCAGCTGACCAGTGCCGGTGTAACGACCGTCGTCCTGGAAGCCGCCCCTTACGTCGGCGGGCGCATGTCGACGGAGAAGGTCGACGGGTTCCGGCTCGACAGGATCGGGCAGCTGCTCACCACGTCGTACCCCGAGTTGCGCCACACGCCGGGGCTCGACGCGCTCGTCCTGCGGCCCTTCGTACCCGGCGTCCTGGTGCACAGCGACGGCCGGCACCATCGCGCCGTCGAGCCCACGAGCCCCCGGCGCGCAAGGAGCGCACTCAGCGCCGCGCGCGCCCTTGCGAGCGCCCCCAGGGGGCCGCGAACGGCACGGAC
>NZ_BAAAUG010000078.1:16716-81939 GCF_039533825.1 Streptomyces rectiviolaceus | reverse complement strand
AGCCCGGCCAGCATCCGGCGGGCTGGGCGGCGGCGCTGCGCGACCCGGCGGTGCGGGCCGCGCTGTACGCCATCCATGACGACCCGGCGCGGTCGTGGACGGTCGGGGAGCTGGGGGAGCGGGCGGGTCTGTCGCGCGCTCCGTTCGCCCGCCGGTTCGCGGCGACCGTGGGGTCGCCCCCGCTCGCGTATCTCACGTGGTGGCGGATGACGACGGCCGGTCGGCTGTTGCGCGAGGAGGACCTGCCGCTGCGGCAGGTCGCCGAGCGGGCGGGCTACACCTCGGAGTTCGCCTTCTCCAAGGCGTTCAAGCGGGAGTTCGGTGTGGCGCCCGGGCAGTACCGAAGGGGAGTGGTGAGGAAGGCGCGGGTGTGACGAGGGGCACAGGAACTCGTCGGGGAGCGCGGAGAGATACGTGGTGTGAGCCCTACTGAACTGGGAGATGGCATCCATGCACGTATCCGGGCAGGTGAGCGGGAGGCGTTCGGTGAGTTGTACGAGGCGTACGCGCGGGCGGTCTACAACCACGCCCTCCGGCTGACCGGCGACTGGTCGACCGCCGAGGAGGTCATGTCCGAGACCTTCCTGGCGGCCTGGCGTACCCGCGACCGGCTCGAACCGGACCGCGGTTCGCTCAAGCCGTGGCTGCTCGGCATCGCGACGCACAAGGCGCAGAACGCCAATCGCGGTCTGAGACGGCGGCTCGCCTTTCTGTCCCGTCAGCCGTCACCGCCCCAAGTGGCGGACTTCGCCGAGGAGTCGGCGGGGCGGCTGGACGACGCGCGGCGGCTCGCGGCGGTGCACGGCGCGCTGCGCAGGCTGCGCCGTCAGGAGCGTGAGGTGCTCGTGCTGTGCGTGTGGTCCGGGCTCGACTACGCGCAGGCCGCCGAGGCGCTCGGCGTTCCGGTCGGCACGGTGCGGTCACGGCTCTCGCGGGCGCGTGCGCGGCTGCGGCGGCTCAGCGAGGAGGACGGGGCCGGCAGCGCTGGTGGTACGGAAGTGAAGAACGTGATGGAACCTCTCCGTGGTCGCGGAGAGGTAGAGAGTGAGGCCGCGTTCGCGGCCCTGCCCCTGCGGGAGGAATTCCGATGAACGCCGCCACCCCGTCCCGGGGAGAGGCCGAGGCCGCCGAACTGGCCCGCCTGCTGCCGGAGTCGGCCGAAGACGAATGGGAGCTTCCGCCGGGGCGCCACCTTCACCACAAGGAAACCCTGATGCAGCAGATCGACCGCGACCACGCCATGGACCATCACCACGCCATGGACCACCGGGAGCCCGCTCCCGCGTCGCCCCGCCGCCGATTGCTGCGGCCCGCGGTGATGATGCCCGCCGCCGCGGCGCTCGCCGTGGCCGGGGTCCTGGCCGCCACACTCCCCTCCGGGGGCGCCGACGGCGTACGTGACATGGGCGCGGGCCGGGGCGCCACCCCCGGCGCGGCCGTCACCCTGGACCGGATCGCCACCGCGTCCCTGAAGTCCGGCCCGGAGAGGGTGAAGGACGGCCAGTTCGTCTACGTACGCAGCCTGGTCCAGGAAAACGAGGGTGAGTTCAACGGCAAGGTGAAGCTCGGTACTCCGTTCAAGCGGCAGGTCTGGATGTCGCAGAACCCCGCCCCCGTCACGGCCATCGGCATGATCCGGGAGAGTGGAAAGGGTGCGTCGATGCCGGGCCAGGATCTGCCCGTCGAGGCGTCCGCCGTGGACGGTTCCGACGACACCGGGGCCATCCCGGAGGGGCCCGACAGGCCGACGTACGACTGGCTCGCCTCGCTGCCCACCGACCCCGACGCCCTGCTGAAGAAGCTGTACGCGGAGACGCGGGTGAGCGACGGGCGGGAGACGAAGGCGCAGGCCGTCTTCGACAGGATCGGCGATCTGCTCGCCGAGACGATCATGCCGCCGGAGAACGCCGCCGCCTTCTACAAGGCGGTCGCCAAGCTCCCCGGTGTGACCGAGGTGCCCGACGCGGTGGACGCGGCGGGCCGCCACGGGATCGGCATCACTCTCGATGAGTCGTCGTACGCGACGCGCAGCGAATGGATCTTCGACAAGAAGTCCCTCGCCTACCTCGGCTCGCGCGGCTACATGACCAAGGACCACAAGCCGGGCGGCAAGCCGGGCAAGGCGGGCAACCCCGAGGTGCTCAACGGCAGCGTCGCGGTCCTGGAGCGTGCTGTCGTCGATCAGAAGGGCATGGAGCCCACCGGCGACGCCGACCGCGGCTGATCAAGGCCCCGCTGTGCCGTCCGTGCCGCCCTGGCCACCCGCACCGCCCGCAGCGCCAGGAAGAGCAGCAGCCCGAACGGTGAGAGGAGAATCGTCAGGACCAGGAGCGGTCCCATCACCAGCGGGTGGATGCCGATGCGCCGCGCCTCGCGGTACATCCACTGTCCGATCAGCAGGTCCCAGGCGATGACCTGGGCCCAGATCGCGCCCGCCCCGTTGGCGAGGACGAGCAGTTCGCGGAAGCCGTCGATGTCCGGGCTGCTGACGGCGGCCCAGAGTTCGGGGAAGACGGGCAGTGCCATCGCGACGTAGACGGCGAGGATCGGTACGACGGTGAGGGGTGAGGCGGCGACGCGGGCGGTCGTCCGCCACCCCGGCGCGAAGATCATGAGCAGCCAGACCGGGGCGGCCAGCCAGAAGGAGAGTTCGAAGAGAAAACCGGTCATGACACAAGCTCCTTGCTTTCGTCGTCCTCATCGCTGAGGGCTGATGCCTGAACTCGGCTCGCGCTGGGGGTAGTTGGGGCTCGCAACGCTCCGTACGCACCTACGGCCGTGGCCCCGAGGATCAGTCCCGCCGCCGTCAGCGTCGCGCCGTCCGGATGGATGAGCGGCTGGCCGCGCAGGGCCTGCCAGGTGACCAGGGCGAAGGTGGCCGCGTACGCACCCGAGGCGACGAGTACGAGCCGCAGCCGCACCCGCTCGTCGGCAAGTCGGCCGAAGCGGGAGCGCGCAGCGAGCGCCATCAGCCCCATGAGCAGCAGCGGGAGCAGCTGCAGGGCGTGCATGCCGACGAAGTGCGGGATCCGCAGATCACCGCCGGTGGTCGACCAGCCGGTCAGCGGCATGGACGGGCCGCCGTCCGGTACGCCGACACTGTGGGCGCCGACGATCGATGAGGAACCCCGCTCTTGGTCGGGCGTCGGCTGGGTCATCAGGAACCCGACGGCGGCCCCGGCGAGCGCGATGACGATCCCGCAGCGCATCGCCCAGGCGGAGGCGCGGTCGGCGATCTTGGCCCGCAGCAGCAGGACCGCGATGAGCAGGGTGCCGAGCCACAGGATGACGACGGTCACGGCCATCGCGTTGAACAGGGCTTCGTCGAACGGGGTCTGGTGGTTGAAGTGGCTGCGCTTCCCCCGCACCACCTGCCCGGTGATGATCACCATCTCGACGAGGCTCGACACGGCGACGACCGTGCCCGCCCACCAGCCCGCCTTCCGCCCGCGTCCGCGGTCGATCAGCGACAGCATCCAGGCGAGCGAGAGTCCGTAGGCGACGAACGAGACCGAGAACTTGAACGGCTTGAACCAGATCGGCGAGCCGACGAGTACGCGGTCGTCGACGACCAGGCCGACGCCGGACACGACGGCCAGAGCTGCCATGGACGCGGAGAACGCCACGAGTGGCCGGTGCCATGAACGCCATGAAGACACAGAAATCCCCCAGATTCTGAAATGGATAGTGGCGCTTGCTGCTATCCGATAGCGCCACTATCTATGATGGGGGTGAGGCATGGCAAGGGCGCATCCGGTGGCAGAGTGGCGAGCGGGAGCGCGAACGGGAGAGTCGGCAGGAGAGTGGGCAGACCGTGCGTATTGGCGAGTTGAGCCGCAGGACCGGTGTGCCGGTGCCGACGATCAAGTACTACGTCCGTGAAGGGCTGCTGCCGCCGGGCGAGTTGAGCAGCCCTAACCAGGCGCAGTATGGCGAGGCGCACGAGCGCAGGCTGCGCCTCATCCGCGCGCTGCTCGACGTGGGCGGTCTGAAGGTGGCCGCGATCGCGGAGGTGCTCGGCGCGGTCGACGACCGCGGGCGCCCGCTGCACAAGCTGCTCGGCGCCGCCGCGGACCGCCTCGGCACGGCGGGGGAGGCCGACGACGACGCCGAGGCGGCGGCCGCGGACACGGCGGTCGAGGAGCTGATCGCGCGCCGCGGCTGGCGGACCCACGAGTCGAACCCCGCAGCCGCCGACCTCTCACGAGCCCTGGCCGCCATGGACCGCGTCGGCCACGGAGCGTTCACGGAACTGCTCGACGAGTACGCCGACGCCGCCGAAATGATCGCCCGCGCCGACCTCGGCTACGTGGACCGGCGGGTGGCGGTCGAGGACCTGGTGGAGAGCGTGGTGATCGGCACCGTGCTCGGCGAGGCGGTGTTCAACGCGATGCGGCGGATGGCGCATGTGGATGCGTCGGCGCGGTTGTACGGGGTTGATGGTGCGGGGCGCGAGGGGGAGGCGGGCTAGGCGGGCGATGGGGCTGCCCCGCTCGCGGATCCGTCACACCCGCCATGCCTCGCGCGAACGCCGGCCGCTTCGGAAACGGGTGCGTGATCAGGGAGCGATCTGTCCGAAGTGGGCGCCGAGCCCGTCCCGTTCAAAGGTATGTGGGAGGACGTCATGAGCGACAGCAGTGACTGGACGAGCACCTCGATGCCGTATCTGACGCCACCCGGCAAGGGGAGCCCCGACGTCTGGGGGGCCGAGGCCTCGGCTCAGGGGCGCAAGGGGGGTCAGCGCATTGTTCACGCCGGTGAGGTGCCCGCCCCGTCCGAGGTGGCCGAGCTGTTCTCGGTGCCCGAGGGTGAGCCCGTGATCGTACGTCGCCGAGTGATTCAACTGGACGGCGAGCCTTGCGAGTTGACCGACACCTACTACCCCATCCACATCGCCCGGGGCACCCGGCTCGCGGGCACGGCGAAGATTCCGGGCGGCGCCGTCACGCTGCTTGCGGAGCTCGGGCACGTCGGCGTGCGGGTCCGTGAGGATGTCACTGCCCGCATGCCGAGCGCCGAGGAGCGGGAGGAGCTGCGGTTGGGTCCTGACGAGCCTGTACTCCGGCTGGCCCGGGTCACCCTGGACGACCAGGACCGCGCGATCCAGGCCGACCTGATGACCATGCCGGCCCACCGCGGGCGTCTGCGCTACTGGATCAGCGTTGCAGCCACTCGTCGAGAAGCGCGGCCTCAGCTTTGCTGAGACTGGGCAGTTCCGGCAGGAGGGTGCGGAAGGCCGCAACGACGGCCGCCGGGTCCTGGGTGGGGACAGCGGGCTCATCTACGAGGATGGCGCGAGCGATCGCGTCGAAGGCGGCGTCGGCCAGGCGCGGGTCGCTTTGCTCTGGTGGCAGGGTCAGCAGGGTGTGGACGGTTCCGATCCCTGCCGAGTGGACGAGGTTGACGGCGCGTTCCTCGCTCACCCGGAGCCGCCCGACGGCGGCGATTCTGTGCACACGCTCGGCGAGGATCAGCACGCCCTTGGCCTGTGCCGGGGTGTCGCGTGCGCGGGCCGGGTCGAGCAACAGGCCGTAGACGTACGGGTTGGCCAGGCCGAAGCTGATCTGCGTGTTCCATCCGGCGCGGAGGTCTTCTACAGGGTCGTCCGAGGGCGCGGTGGTCTGCTTGCTCGCCACGTGTTCGGCGAAGACATGTTCCGCGGCGGCATCCAGCAGGTCGTCCTTGTCCTGGAAGAAGCGGTAGAGAGCAGGAGGCTGCAGCCCGGCCTCGTGCGCCACGCGGCGCGTGGTCACCGCGGCCGGACCCTGGTCGCGCAGCAGGCCGGCCGCAGCCTTCACGATGCGGTCCCGGGTGATGTCTCGCCGCTGCGTGTTCGGTGCCATGGAGACGATGGTATCGCCCGTGCGTGACAGCCGATGTTATCGCTGATATTGCCCACTCTCCGCAGGTGACCTGGCAGAAGGTGCTGTTCAGTCGCCCAGGACCCGGATGACTCACACTGGGCGCGACCAATGGAATTATCAGTGATACCGTTATTTCAGTTCCGTTGGAAACATCATCAGACTGGAGTCACCGATGTTGATCGTCACGGGAGCCACCGGCCGCCTCGGGTCGCTGATCGTCAATCGCCTGCTGGAGCGGGTACCGGCCGACAGGATCGGCGTCAGTGTGCGCGACGTGAGCAAGGCCGCCGACCTTGCCGAGCGCGGAGTCCGAGTCCGAGCGGGAGACTTCACCGAACCCGACAGTCTCAAGCGCGCCTTCGAAGGTGCCGAGCGCGTCCTGGTCGTCTCCGCGGCCATCCGGGGCGGCGGCGCGTTGACCGCCAACAGCGCCGCCATCGACGCGGCACGGGAAGCGGGCGCCCAACGCATCCTCTACACCAGCCACCAGGCCGCCTCTCCCACGTCGCTCTTCCCGCCACAGAAGGTCCACGCGGCTACCGAGGAGCACCTCAAGCAGCAAGGAGTCCCCTACACCGCTCTTCGCAACGGGTACTACGCCTCCACCCTGGACTACTACATCCGCGCGGCGCTGGAGACCGGCACGCTCGCCGTGCCGCAGGATGGCCCGGTGTCGTGGACGGCCCACGAGGACCTGGCAGAAGCCGCGGCCTCCGCCCTGACCGAAGACGGTGCACTCGAGGGCATCACGCCGCCGCTGACAGCCCCCCACACGCTGGACTTCGCCGACGTTGCCGAAATCCTCGGCCGCATCACCGGCCGGACCATCACCCGAGTCGTCATGGACGACAACGAGTGGACATCCGCAGCAGTCGCCAGCGGGATGCCGCGGCCGGCTGCGGAGTTCTTCTTGACGATGTTCGCGGCATCGCGCAATGGCGAGTTCAACGCCACCAATCCGACACTGGAAGCCACCATCGGTCACCCCGCGAAGACCGTCCACGAGGTCTTGGAGGCCGCCTTGCGCTCCCGGTGACCACCCATCCGACCACTGCGGCCACGAACTCGGCGAACATTCCCGGTCACAGCACTAGCCGCAGGCCAGCAACCGCCCCAGCGTGTCCTGGAGTTCGGACTGGGCCACGCGTGCCGCCTCCTCCGCGTCCATCGCCTCGACGGCGCGTACGAGGGCGGCGTGGGCGGCGTCCCCGTGGTTTGTCTCCTCCGTGCGTACGTCGATCAGGTCGAGGAGGTTGAGCAGGCCCTCCCGCAGTACGGGGGCGAACTCGGCGAAGAGGTCCGTGAGGACGGGGTTGCGGGCCGCCGCCACGACCGCCGCGTGCAGGGCGATGTCGGCGTCGATGAAGGCGGCGTCGCTCGCCGAAGCGGTGGCCCTGCGGCCTTCGAGTGCGGTGCGCATCGCCGTGATGTCCTCGTCGGTGCGCCGCATCGCCGCGAGCCGCGCCGCCTGCACCTCCACCAGCATCCGCACCTCGTACACGTCCGACACCGCCGCTCGCCGCAGCCGCGTCGGCCAGTCCGCGACCGGTTTCGTCGCGATGACGAAGACGCCGGCGCCCTGGCGGGGTTGGACGAGTCCGGCCCCGGCGAGGGAGCGCAGGGCCTCGCGGACGGTGGAGCGGCCGATGCCGAGCTCCTTGGCGAGGGTCGTCTCGCCGGGGAGCTTGCTGCCGACGGGCCAGTGGCCGCCGGTGATCTGCTCGCGCAGGCGGGTGGTGGCCTGTTCGACCAGGGGGCTGGGGCGCAGGGAGCCGAGCGGCATCCGGGGGATCACCTGTCTGAGGAGCGGAGAGGCTAGAGGGCCTAGTTGTAGTTGTCTGAGGAGTACTTGTCTGAGGAGCTGAGGTGTGGCTAGTGTAGCGGCATGATCTTCTGCGGTCTTCTTCTCGGCTGCCGCGGCGGGGCCTGAAGCGACCGGCACCCCGCCGCGGGGTGCCGTGCTGCCGGTCGGCCACCGACCGCGAGCTGAAGGACACCGCTTCCGATGAGCACCACCGCGTACGACACCGCGTACGACATCGCGTACGACTGGAATCCGCAGCGCCCCAGCCCTATGCCGCACCATCGCTACCGCCCCTACGGGGAGCGGGTCAATGTCCTTTCGCCGGAACGCAGTTGGCCCGGCAACCGCATCGAGCGCGCTCCCCTCTGGGTCCCCGTCGACCTGCGCGACGGCAATCAGGCGCTCGCCGAGCCGATGGACACCGGCCGCAAGCGGCGCTTCTTCGATCTGCTCGTCTCGATGGGGTTCAAGGAGATCGAGGTCGGCTATCCGTCGGCCAGCCGCGCCGACTTCGACTTTGTGCGCGATCTCGCCGCGCTGAGCGCGAGCGGCGGGATCCCCGATGACGTCAGCATCGTCGTCTTCACGCCCGCCAAGCCCGAACTCATCGACCGCACCTTCGCGTCGATCGAGGGGCTGCCCCGCGCCGTCGTGCATCTCTACATCCCCACCTCGCCCGTCTGGCGGGACGTCGTGCTCGGGCGGTCGCGCGCTCAGGTGCGTGACGTCGTCACGGAGGCCGCCACCCACATGGCCCGCCTGGCCGACGCGCGGCCGGGAGCGGACATCCGGTTCCAGTTCTCGCCGGAGACCTTCAACCTCACCGAGCCCGACTACGTACTCGAACTCTGCGACGGGCTCAGTGAGTTGTGGGAGGCCGCTCCCGACCGACCCGTCACCCACAATCTCCCGGCGACCGTCGAGATCGCGACCCCGAACGTGTACGCCGACCAGATCGAGTACCTGCACCGCCATCTCGCCCGGCGCGAATCCGTCATCCTCTCCGTCCACCCCCACAACGACCGCGGCACCGGCGTCGCCTGCGCCGAGCTCGCCGTCCTGGCCGGGGCCCAGCGCGTCGAGGGCTGCCTCTTCGGCAACGGCGAGCGCACCGGCAACGTGGACCTGGTGACCCTGGCCCTGAACCTGTACGCCCAAGGTGTCGACCCCATGGTCGACTTCTCCGACATCGACGCCGTGCGCGAGGTCGTCGAGCACTGCAACCAGCTGCCCGTGCACCCCCGCCACCCCTACGCGGGCGACCTCACCCACACCGCCTTCTCCGGCACTCACCAGGACGCCATCAGCAAGGGCTTCGCCCATCACGCCCGCAGGGCCGCCGAGTTGGGGGTCCCCGAGAGCGAGGCGCCGTGGGACGTGCCGTATCTGCCCATCGACCCCGCCGACATCGGGCGCACCTACGAAGCCGTCATCCGCGTCAACTCCCAGTCGGGCAAGGGCGGCATGGCGTACCTGCTGCAGACCCGGCACGGTCTCGACCTGCCGCGGCGCATGCGGCCCGACTTCTCGCGCGTGGTGCAGGATGCCACCGACGACAGCGGCCAGGAGGCGACAGCCAAGGAGCTGTACGAGCTGTTCCGCGCGACCTACGTCGCGCCGGGGCAGGGCGGCGGCGAGGTGGAGCTGAGCTCCTGGACCACCGACCGGGCCCCGGACGGCGCCCACCGTTTCGTCTGCACCCTCCAAGTCGGCGACCGGACAGGGGACTTCGAGGGCGTGGGCAACGGCCCGCTGTCCGCGTTCACCGAGGCGCTCGCCGCCGCCGGGATCACCGTCGACATCCTCGACTACTCTGAACACGCCACCGGGGCGGGCGGCGCCAGCGAGGCGGTCGCGTACGCGGAGTGCAGGGTGGGCGATGTCGTGCGCTGGGGCGCAGGCCTGGACACCTCGGTCCTGACCGCGTCCGTGCAGGCCGTGCTCGCCGCGGTGAACCGGGTGGGGGCCGCCCGATGATCCCGGCCCCGCACGCCGACGGCGTCACCACCGTCCCGCACGCCGACGGCGTCACCACCGCCCCGCACGCCGCCAGCGTCCCGCGCGCCGACAACGTCACCACCGTCCTGCACGCGGACAACGTCACCGTCGTCCGCGACGACCGGCCCATCCTCGAAGAGGTCACCCTCACCGTCCGCCCCGGCGAGCACTGGGCGCTGCTCGGCGCGAACGGCGCGGGCAAGTCGACCCTGCTCAGCCTCTGCGGCGCCGTCACCCACCCCACGCACGGCACGGTCGAGGTGCTCGGCCGCCGCCTGGGCAGCGTCGACCTGCGTGACCTGCGCGCATACGTAGGTCATGTGAACCCGCGCCATCCGCTCCGCTCGCCCCTGCGGGTCCGCGACGTGGTCCTCACCGGACTCACCAACAGCGTGGAACCGCTGCCCCGTTGGCGCCCCACGCCCGAGCAGGAGGAGCAGGCCGACCGCCTGATCGCGATGCTCGGCCTCGCGCACCGCACGGACGCGCGCTGGCCCACGCTCTCCCAGGGCGAACGCGGACGGACCCTGATCGCACGCTCGCTGATGCCGCGCCCCCGGCTTGTCCTGCTCGACGAACCGGCCACCGGCCTCGACCTCGCGGGCCGCGAACGCCTTCTCGACAGCCTGGACACCCTGCGCGAGACCCACCCCGAGCTCGCCACGGTCCTGGTCACGCACCACCTGGAGGAACTCCCGGCCGGTACGACGCACGCGCTGCTGCTGCGCGACGGCCGCGCGCTCGCATCCGGCGCCGTGGACGACGTACTGACCAGCGACCAGATCACCAAGTGCTTCGACCACCCGGTGCGGTTGGAGCGAACGGAGGGACGGTGGAGCGTGCGGGCGGCGCGCCGCCCCCGCTGAGTACCTGAGTACCTGAGTACCTGAGTATCAGGACCTCACCGACTGCGCGGAAGGGGCCCGGCGCTCGCGCGTGCCGGGCCCCTTCCGCGTCGTACTCCCGCTACTTGTTCAGACTCGCCCAGAACTCGTCGAACGAGAGGCGCTTGTCCTTGTCGGTGTCCTTCGTGCCGATCACGGCCTCGGCCACCGTCTCGGTGACGTAGAAGTCCCCCATCTTCGCCATGGCCGACTTCCACTCGGCCGCCGTGACGAAGCCGTCGCCGTCCGCGTCGAACTGCTCGAACGTCTTACGCGCTTCCTCGATGTCCGCCACCGGATCCACCCCTTCTTCGTGCACTACTGACGGGGATTAGGGTATCGGCCGTCCGGGGGACGCGATCACAAGGAGTACGCCCATGGCCAGCACCCCTGCCACGCTCGGGTCGATCCTCGACGCGGCGGCCCACGGGCAGTTCCCGCCGCCCGACGGCACCACCACCGTCGTGCCGCAGCCCTGCCACCGCGACGCGGGCGTGATCGCCTTCACCGCGCACTCCGTCGTCTTCACGGACGAGGACCCGCAGTGGGTGCACACCACCCTCGCCGCGCTCGACTGCGATCCGCTGGCCGCCACGATGAACCCCCTGTTCCTCGCCGCCTTCCTGCGGCGTACGGGACGCGCGGCGGACACCACCGACCTCCTGACCGTGGCCGACGCCCTGCCGGGCGGGCCCGAACCGGCCCTGGGGCTCCGCGAGATCGACGACCCGGACCACCCCCGGGTGGTGCGGGCCCGCAAGCGCCGCGACGACGTGCGGGTGTGGGCGTCCGCGGGCGGCGGAGTGCTTGTGCTCGGGCGCGGGCTCGCCGGGCGCTGGGAGGCGGCGATCGAGGTCGACGAGGACGTACGACACCGGGGGCTCGGCCGGTCGCTCGCGCTCGCGGCCCGGCATCTGGTGCCCGACGGGTGCCCGGTGTGGGCCCAGCAGTCACCGGGGAACGCGCGCAGTGTGCGGGTCTTTCAGGCAGCGGGGTACCGACCGGTGGGGGCGGAGGCGTTGTTCTTCGCGCGGTGAGGCCCTGTGAGGGCCAGCCGCACGGCCCGTGGCGCGGAAGAACCGCCCCCCTCACCCGCTCTATAGGGTGGGCGGCGTGCGAGTGCTGCTGGTCGAGGACGACGACAATCTGCGGTTCGGGGTCGCGGCAGCGCTGCGCGCCGCCGGTCTCGCCGTCGACGAGACAGTGGACCTCCCGCAGGCCGACGAGGCCCTCTTCGTCACCGCCTACGACTGCGCCGTCTTCGACCGGATGCTGCCGTCAGGCGACGCCGCCCCCTACGTGGAGGAACTGCGCCGCACGGGCGGCGCCGTCCCCGTGCTCTTCCTGACGGCGCGCGACACCGTCGCCGACCGCGTCGAGGGCTTCGCGAGCGGGGGCGACGACTACCTGGTCAAGCCGTTCGCCGTGCCGGAGCTGGTCGCAAGGGTGCGCAGCCTGTGCCGCCGCGCCGGGGTCGTACGGCCGCCCGTCCACCGTGTCGCCGACGTCGAGATCGACACCGCGCGCCGGCAGGTCCGCCGCGCCGGACTGCTGCTCACGCTCACCAGCAGGGAGTTCGCCGTTCTCGAGGTCCTCGCGGCGCGCGCCGACCAGGCGGTGTCCCGGGCCGAACTCATCGAGAGCTGCTGGGACGAGATGACCGAGCCGCAGTCCAACGTCCTGGAGGTGCTCGTCTCCCAGCTCCGCCGCAAGCTGGGGGACCCGCCGCTGATCCGCACCGTGCGCGGGGTCGGCTACCGCCTGGCCCCCGAAGGCTCATGACGTCGCGACCGCTCACTCCCACCGCTCGCGTACGCAGGCTGCGCCGGCGCATCACCGCGCTGTTCGCGCTCACCAGCGCGGTGGGCCTGGTGGGCATGGCGGTGTTCGCCGTCCAGAGCGACGACCGGCGCTGGCGCCAGCAGCTCGACGGCACGATGGGCCAGGACACCAGCTGGGCGATCGGTCTCCTCGTGACGGACGAGGACGACCGCCTCGACGCGCGTGAGCTGGCCGAGACGATGGGTACGGGCTGCCCGCCCCTGACGGTCCTTTCGGTGCCGTCGGCCGACGACGCGGGCCTCCAGGTCGACCACGCACCGCGCCGCCCCTGCCTCACTGTCGGACCCGCCGACATACAGGCGGCGGGGGAGGCCGCGATCCACGCCGAGGACACGGCGGCTTCCGACCGGCGCACGACGGACGGCCGCCCGGTCCGGCTGCTCTCCGAGCCCTTCTACGCTCCCGACGCGGTGGCGGGCGAAGGCCCGCAGGGCGCCATCGTCACGATGGCCGAGACGTCGGACCAGCGGGCCGACCACCGCCGCCTGACGTGGCTCGTGGCGGGGGCCTGCACCGTCCTTGTCTGCCTGTCGGCGGCGGTCGGCCACCTGCTCTCCGGCCGTGCGATCCGCCCCGCGCTCGCGGCCCTGCGCCAGCAGGAGGCGTTCCTCGCCGACGCCGCGCACGACCTGCGCACGCCGGCCGCCTCGCTGCGTACGCTCGCCGAGACCGCGCTGCGCGGCGAGACGGACCGTACGGATGTGCTGCGCCGTACGTTGCGTCTCGCGGACGGGATGGGCGGCCTCGTCGACGGGCTGCTGACCCGGGCCAGGCTGATGTCCGGCGTCGAGACGCTCGCGCGGGAGCCGCTGCGGCTCGACCAGTTGGTGGAGGGGGTCGTCGAGGACACCCCGGGGGCCGGGCATCGGGTGACGGTCGAGACGCAGGACACCGTGGTCGTGGCCGACCCCGACCTTGTCCGGCGGGCGGTGGCGAACCTGCTGGGCAACGCGTTCGCCCATGGCCATGCGCCCGGTGAGTCCGCCGACGTCCGCGTCACGGTCACCCGCGACGGCACGGTGACCATCGACGACGCGGGCCCCGGCCTGCCGCCCCGCGTCGCGGACGCCCTCTTCGAACGCTTCCGCAGCGGGGCGGGGTCCACGGGCCTGGGCCTTTCGATCGCGGCCTGGGTGGCCCACGCACACGGAGGCACCTTGACGGTTCTCCCGGGGCAGCGGGGCGGCGCCCACTTCGCCCTGAAGCTGCCGAGCTAGCCCTGACGGTTCCCGCCCGCAGCCCGCTGCCCGGCGCCGAACAGACCTTTCCCGCCCACCCGCCCGTTCACCCCGCATCCGCCCCTGCACGAACAAGCTTTCCCGCCCACCCGCCCGATTGCCCCGCAGCGACCATCGATTGGCTGCAGTCGGCAGCGCTCGCGAGGGGACGGGCCGGTATGTCTGCCCGGAGCACGGTTCGCAGGACTCCCCAGCCGAAGTAGCCCCGCGGTCACCGGACGATAGCGAGGACGGACATACCGGCGCGGCCCCGCACCCCCCGGCCCCCCTCATCAAATCCTCAGCATGGTCCAGGCACGCTGGCCTGAACCGATCTTTGGGAGCAACCCGTTGAACCGCGCCGTCCGCCGTCGCCCTCTCCTTCTCGCCCTCGCTCTGGCCGTCCTCGGAGCCACCTCGCTCGTCGGCTGTACGGCCGCGGAACGGTCCGACGAGCTGAAGGCCTTCTACGGGCAGAAGCTGAAGTGGAAGGACTGCGGCGACCTCAAGTGCGCCCGGCTGACCGTCCCCCGGGACTACGCCCACCCCGAGAACGGCAAGACCTTCGTCCTGCCGGTGGCCAAGGCCGCCACCCCGCATCCGGACCGGCGCATCGGGTCGCTCGTCTACAACCCGGGCGGCCCGGGAGCCGGTGGCGTGGACGACCTCAAGTCGGACGGCGGCGAATCCTTCGGCACCAAGGTGCGCGCCCGCTTCGACATCGTCTCCTTCGATCCGCGGGGCGTGGGAGGCAGCAAACCCGCCGTGAAGTGCGCGGACGAGGACGCGGAGGGTGAGGTTCAGCCGCTCCGCCCGCGCACAGCGGACGACCGCGCCCGTGCGCTCGCCGGGGCACGGGCCACCGCCGCGGCCTGCGTGAAGGGAAGCGGCGGCATCCTGCGGCAGGTCGGCACCGAGGACGCGGCCCGCGACATGGACGTACTGCGCGCGGCCCTCGGCGACGTCGAACTCACCTATCTGGGCTGGTCGTACGGAACAAGCCTCGGCACCTCGTACGCCGAACTCTTCCCGCACCGCGTCCGCGCACTGGCCCTAGACGGCGCCGTCGACCCGTCGCTCGGCTGGTCGGAACGTGCCGTGAGCCAGGCCGTGGGGTTCCGCAGGGCCGTCGACGACTACGCCGAGCACTGCGCGGATGTCGCGGGCGACAGCTGCCCCGGCCGCACACCGGAGGAGATATCCGGCCTGATCGACGGTCTTTACGAGCAGGCGGCCCGCGAACCCCTGCCGGTCGACGGCGACGAGTACGGCGACGAGTACGGCGTCGACGCGCGGACGCTGCTCGACGTCGTCACCACCGCGATGTACACGCCGGAAGACGAGTGGGAGGGCCTGTCCGAGGCACTGAGCGACGCGGCTCGCGGCGACGGCACCAAGCTGGCGGACCTCGCGTCGGCGGACGAACCCACCACCGAGTCCAGCCGCAGAGCGCGCGGCACCGACAACGGCAACACCGACAACAGCGACACCGCCATCCTCGCCGTCAGCTGCCTCGACACCCCGCACCCCCGAGGCGACGCCCCCTACTGGAAGGCCCTGGACCGCGCCGACAAGGCCGCGGGCGTCTACGGCACGACGAGCGTGACCGACGAACTCACCTGCGAGGACTGGCCCGCAGGCACCCAGCGCCCCCACAAGGTCCGTGCGGACGGCGTGCCCCCGGTCCTGGTGATCGGCACCACCGGCGACCCGGCCACTCCGTACGAGGAGGCCGAGAGCCTGGCGGACCAGTTCCCCGGCGGCATGCTCCTGACGTACGAGGGCCTCGGCCACACGGCATACGGCCGCAGCAACGCCTGCGTCACGGACGCCGTCGACGCCTACCTCACCGACCTGAAGCCGGTCCGCCCCGGCGCCACTTGCTAGCAACTCGCCGGCACGGCGAGCACGGCGGACACCGCGCCGCCACCTGCCTGAGCGGAACCCTGAAGTACGACCACCGCGGACACCGGCGCCGAAACCAGCCTGGAGAACGACGCCGCCACCCCGGGGTGGGACACCGGCGACTGGAAGCGCACCCTGCGCCTCATGGCCGCCGAGCCCAGCGACGACTTCCGCGAGTACTTCACCGTCGACCGCCCCAAGGCGTCCCCGCCGCTGAGTACGACAGGAGCGGCGGCCGGCATCCTCACCGGCCACACCAACACCATCAGCACTCGATGATGTTGACCGCCAGACCGCCCCGCGCCGTCTCCTTGTACTTCACGCTCATGTCGGCGCCGGTCTCCTTCATGGTCTTGATGACCTTGTCGAGGGACACCTTGTGGCTGCCGTCGCCGCGCATCGCCATCTTCGCGGCGGTGACCGCCTTGACCGCCGCCATGCCGTTGCGCTCGATGCACGGGATCTGGACGAGCCCGCCGACCGGGTCGCAGGTCAGGCCGAGGTTGTGCTCCATGCCGATCTCGGCCGCGTTCTCGACCTGCTCGGGGCTGCCGCCGAGCACCTCGGCGAAGGCGCCCGCCGCCATCGAGCAGGCGGAGCCGACCTCGCCCTGGCAGCCGACCTCGGCGCCCGAGATCGAGGCGTTCTCCTTGAAGAGCATGCCGATGGCGCCCGCGGAGAGGAGGAAGCGGACCACGCCGTCCTCGTCGGCGCCGGGCACGAAGTTCATGTAGTAGTGCAGGACCGCCGGGATGATGCCCGCGGCGCCGTTCGTCGGGGCGGTCACGACACGGCCGCCCGCGGCGTTCTCCTCGTTCACCGCCATCGCGTACAGCGTGATCCACTCCATGGCGCGGGCCTGCGGGTCGCCCTCGGCGCGCAGCTGGCGTGCGGAGTTGGCCGCGCGGCGGCGGACCTTGAGGCCGCCCGGCAGGATGCCCTCGCGGGACATGCCGCGGGACACGCACGCCTGCATCACGCGCCAGATGTCGAGCAGGCCCTCGCGGATCTCCGCCTCGGTGCGCCAGGCCTTCTCGTTCTCCAGCATCAGGGCGGAGATGGACAGGCCGGTCTCGTCGGCGAGGCGCAGCAGCTCGTCGCCGGTGCGGAAGGGGTGCTTGAGGACCGTGTCGTCCGGCACGATCGGGTTCTCGCCCGCGACCGCGTCGTCGTCGACCACGAAGCCGCCGCCCACGGAGTAGTACGTCTTCTCCAGGACGAGGGCGCCCTCACGGTCGTACGCGAAGATCGTCATGCCGTTGGCGTGGTACGGCAGGGCCTTGCGGCGGTGCAGGACCAGGTCCTCGTCGAAGGCGAAGTCGATCTCGTGCATGCCGAGGAGGTTGAGGCGTCCGGTGCTCTTGATCTGCTCGACGCGGTCGTCGGCGAACTCGACGTCGACCGAGCGCGGGGACTCGCCCTCCAGGCCGAGCAGGACCGCCTTCGGGGTGCCGTGGCCGTGGCCGGTCGCGCCGAGTGAGCCGTAGAGCTCGGCGCGTATGGCGGTGGTGTGGGCCATCAGGCCCTCGTTCTTGAGGCGGCTCGCGAAGATGCGGGCGGCGCGCATGGGACCGACCGTGTGGGAGCTGGACGGGCCGATGCCGATCGAGAACAGGTCGAAGACCGAGAGGGCCACGAGGAACTCCAATGGTGGTTGGTAGACGCCGTTGTCTGCCGGGGTGGTGCAGAGAACTACGGAAGAGCACTACGGAAGAGCACTACGGAAAAGAACTACGGAAGAGCCCTACGCAAGCGGGGCATGAGCCGGGGCACCGCATTCACTGTCTTCACTGTCCAGTGTGCGCGGTGCCCCGAAGATTCGTACGAAGGAAAGCGTACGAAAATGCTACAGGTTGGGGTACAGCGGGTGCTTTGCTGCCAAGGCCGAGACGCGGGCCTTGAGCGACTCCGCGTCGAAGTCCGGCTTCAGGGCCTCGGCGATGACGTCGGCGACCTCACGGAAGTCGTCCTCCTGGAAGCCACGGGTCGCGAGCGCGGGCGTACCGATCCGCAGGCCCGAGGTCACCATCGGGGGGCGCGGGTCGTTCGGGACCGCGTTGCGGTTGACCGTGATGCCGACCTCGTGGAGGCGGTCCTCGGCCTGCTGGCCGTCGAGCTCGGAGTTGCGCAGGTCCACGAGGACCAGGTGCACGTCCGTGCCGCCGGACAGGACGTCGACGCCGACGGCCTTCGCGTCGTCCTGCACCAGGCGCTCGGCCAGGATGCGGGCGCCGTCCAGGGTGCGCTGCTGGCGCTCCTTGAACTCCTCGGAGGCCGCGACCTTGAAGGAGACGGCCTTGGCCGCGATCACGTGCTCCAGGGGGCCGCCCTGGAAGCCGGGGAAGACCGCGGAGTTCAGCTTCTTCGCGAACTCCTTGCTGCGGGCCAGGATGACGCCGCCGCGCGGGCCGCCGAGCGTCTTGTGCGTGGTGGAGGTCACCACGTCCGCGTACGGCACCGGGTTCGGGTGCAGCCCTGCGGCGACGAGCCCGGCGAAGTGCGCCATGTCGACCCACAGGTAGGCGCCGACCTCGTCGGCGATCCGGCGGAACTCGGCGAAGTCCAGCTGGCGCGGGTAGGCGGACCAGCCCGCGATGATCACCTTCGGGCTGTTCTCCTTGGCCAGGCGCTCGACCTCGGCCATGTCCACAAGACCGGCCTCGTCGACGTGGTACGCGACCACGTTGAACTGCTTGCCGGAGAAGTTCAGGCGCATGCCGTGGGTGAGGTGGCCGCCGTGCGCCAGGTCAAGGCCGAGGATCGTGTCGCCGGGCTTGGCGATCGCGAAGAGGGCGGCCTGGTTGGCGGAGGCGCCGGAGTGCGGCTGGACGTTGGCGTACTCGGCGCCGAACAGGTCCTTGATCCGGTCGATCGCGATCTGCTCGGTGACGTCGACGTGCTCGCAGCCGCCGTAGTAGCGGCGGCCGGGGTAGCCCTCGGCGTACTTGTTGGTGAGGACCGTGCCCTGGGCCTCCATGACCGCGACCGGAGCGAAGTTCTCCGAGGCGATCATTTCCAGGGTGGACTGCTGACGGTGGAGCTCGGCGTCGACGGCGGCGGCGACGTCCGGGTCCAGCTCGTGGAGAGGGGTGTTGAGAAGCGACATCAGGTGGTCCCTAAGGGTCTTCGGGGGGCTTCAGCTGCCGGAGAACTCGGTGTACTCGTCCGCGGAGAGCAGGTCCTTCGGCTCCTCCGTGATCCGTACCTTGAAGAGCCAACCACCCTCGAACGGGGCGGAGTTGACCTTCGACGGGTCGTCCACGACGTCCTGGTTCGACTCGACGACCTCGCCGCTCACCGGCGAGTACAGGTCGCTGACCGACTTCGTCGACTCGAGCTCGCCGCAGGTCTCGCCCGCGGTCACCGCGGCGCCGGCCTCGGGAAGGTCCGCGTAGACGACGTCACCGAGCGCGTTGGCCGCGTGCTCCGTGATGCCGACCGTCGCCACACCGTCCTCGGTGGCCGAGAGCCACTCGTGCTCCTTGCTGTAACGCAGCTGCTGGGGGTTGCTCATGACCTGAATTCTCCTGTACGCGGGTGGGTGCTGCGGAACGAGAAAGATGTGCGTGGGGTCACTTCCGGGTTACCACTGGGGCGGAAGTGTCACTTCTGGCGCTTGTAGAACGGCAGCGCCACGACCTCGTACGGCTCGTGCGTGCCCCGGATGTCCACGCCGACACCCTTGGTCCCGGGGGTCGCGTGCGCCGCGTCGACGTACGCGATGGCGATCGGCTTGCCCAGCGTCGGGGAGGGCGCACCAGAGGTGACCTCGCCGATGATCTTGCCGTCGGCGACCACGGAGAAGCCCGCCCGCGGAATGCGGCGGCCGGAAGCGATCAGGCCCACCAGCTTGCGCGGGGGAGCGGTCTCGGCGCGCTCGGCGGCGGCCGCGAGCGCCTCGCGCCCCACGAAGGTGTCGGACTGCGAGGTCTTCTCGAACTTCACGACCCGGCCGAGACCGGCGTCGAAGGGCGTCAGCTCCGCGGTCAGCTCGTGCCCGTACAGCGGCATGCCCGCCTCAAGGCGCAGCGTGTCGCGGCAGGAGAGCCCGGCCGGGACCAGACCGACGGGCTCGCCCGCCTCCATCAGCGCACCCCACAGCTTCTCGGCGTCACCGGGCGCGACGAAGAGCTCGAAGCCGTCCTCGCCGGTGTAGCCCGTGCGGGCGATCAGCGCGGGGACGCCCGCGACGGTGCCCGGCAGGCCCGCGTAGTACTTCAGGCCGTCCAGGTCGGCGTCCGTGAGTGACTTCAGGATGCCGGGGGACTCGGGGCCCTGGACGGCGAGCAGGGCGTACGCGTCGCGGTCGTCGCGGACCTCGGCGTCGAAGCTGTCGGCGCGGGCGGTGAGCGCGTCGAGCACTACCTGCGCGTTCGAGGCGTTGGCGACAATCATGTACTCGGTCTCGCCGAGGCGGTAGACGATCAGGTCGTCCAGGATGCCGCCGTCCTCGGCACAGATCATCGTGTAGCGGGCGCGGCCGACGCCGACGGAGCCGATGTTGCCGACCAGCGAGAAGTTCAGGAAGTTCACGGCTTCAGGGCCTGTGACCGTGATCTCGCCCATGTGGGAGAGGTCGAAGAGACCGGCCTTGGTGCGGACGGCGATGTGCTCGTCGCGCTCGCTGGCGTAGCGGAGCGGCATGTCCCAGCCCGCGAAGTCGGTCATCGTCGCGCCGAGCGCACGGTGCACGGCGTCGAGGGCGGTCAGACGGGGGGCGGTACTCATACGTGGAACTCCCAGGGCATGACGGGCGAGGTCGATCCTCCCCATCTGTCATCGGAACCTGAGAGGTTCACCACGACCCGTCCGTATAAGGGGTCATGACTTGCACCTTGGGTGGAGCCGCGTGGGCGGCCCGCTTTTCAGATGTGCCTCGCCCGCGCGGTACGGGGCCTGAGAGATTCAAGGGAGGGACTTGCTCCTTCGGCGCCCCGGTGCGTCGTCATGTCGTACGACGGTTCACCGGGAACTCTCCCGCGCGGATTCAAACGGCCTGTATGGAGTTTGCGCGCACATCATTGCACGGGGCTCCGTCACAGGGCAGTGCCAGTCGAGTAATGCCCTTGTGCCGCATTACCTTCTCTTTACACTTGCCGGGGAAGCTGCGGTAAGCAGGTACGTGACCGCTATGGGGAGGCCGATCACGGTGCGCAGGACGAGCGTCTACGCGACCAACACAGGGGTGGCCCTGCCCAAACAGGCCGCCGCCCCCACCAGGGAGAGCTGCGGCCCCCTGCCGGCGGCCGTCGTCCGCGACCTGCGGCAGCGGACCGGCCACAGTCCGCACCGGCTCACGTTCGGCGAAGGCGACCTGATCGTCGTCTCCGGGCTGCCGGGCAGCGGCAAGTCCACGCTGATGCGCAGAGCCGTCGCGGGCCCGCGCATCGACTCGCAGGACACCCGCGACCGCTGGGCCCGGCGCATGCCGACCCTGCTGCCGTACGCGGTGTACCGCCCCCTGGTCCGCCTCGCGCACTACGCGGGCCTGCGCAGGGCCCTGCGCTCCGGCGAGAGTGTCGTGGTGCACGACTGCGGCACCCAGGCGTGGGTGCGCCGCTGGCTGGCCCGCGAGGCCGTGCGGCGCGGCACGACGCTGCACCTGCTGCTGCTGGACGTGCCGCCGGACACCGCCATAGAGGGCCAGCTCTCGCGCGGCCGCGGCGTGTCGCGGTACGCCTTCGCGCGCCACCGCAGGACGGTCGCCCGTCTGGTGGGCGCCGCCGAGCGGGGCGATCTGCCGCGCGGCTGCGGCTCGGCGGTGCTGCTCGACCGGACGGCGGCCGGCGTGCTGCGGGGGATCGGCTTCGGGGACTGAGCCGCCCGCCGCGTCGGGGGCCGCCCGTCACGTTAGGGTCGTGCCGCAGGCGGAGCGGGACAGAGCAGGGGTTGGACAGACAGATGAACATTCCGGCGCAGGCACACGCCCATCCCTATGGAGGATGGCCGGGCAACGAACTCGAAGAGGTGCTCGCGGCATCCCTGGGCACGCCCGGCGCACCTCAGGCGTCCGCGGGGGCCCGCATCGTCGAGGTGCTCGGCCGCAGCCACCTCTGGGTCCCGCTGCCGAACGGCGGGGCACCGGACAGCGGCACCCTCGACCTGCCCACGCTGGAGATCGAAGGACAGGCGTACGTCCCCGTCTTCAGCTCCGAGCAGCAGTTCCAGCAGGCCACCGGCGGCCGGATGGGCTGCACGGTGGCGCCCGCCGTGGAGTTCGCGCGCGGCCTCCCCCCGCAGATGGGCATCGCGGTCAACCCGGACGGCACGGTCGGCGTACCGCTGCCGCCCCCTGCCGTCGCCGAGCTCTGCCGGGCCGGGCGCACCCCGCTCGACGGGCCCGCGACCGGCGGACGCGTACGCCTCTTCGAACCGGACTGGCAGCAGGACCCGGTGGACTTCCTCTCCGCCGCCGCCCGCGAGTTCGAGGCCACCGGGGTCGTCCTGAGCGCCCGCCGCTGCCTGGCGAGCGTCGAGGGCGAGGACCCGTCGCTGTTCATCGGCGTCGAACTGACCTCCTGGGAGGGCAACGCGCGCGAGCTGCCGATGGAGGCCGTGGGCCGGGCTCTCGGCCAGGCACCGGTGGCCTGGCCGGTGAACCTGGTGCTGCTCGACGTGGCCCAGGACCCGGTCGGTGACTGGATGCGCGAGCGGGTGCGGCCCTTCTTCGGCCAGAGCCCGGGGCACGGGCACGGACATGTGTAAGGACATGTGCAGGTACGTGTGTGAGGGTGCCGTACGTCAAGTCGGTGTCAGGATCGCCGCTTAAGCTGGTTTCATGACCCGGGGCCACCGGGTCAGCGGGTCATCGCGAAGGGGCGGTTAAGGGTGAGTGCGTCGGGCACGGCTGCGGCCGGGCAGGTCGAGCACATGCTGCGCCAGGTGACGCCGGGGCGCTACGACGCCTACGAGGCGCTCCTGCGGGCGCTCGCCGCCGACCAGGTGTGGATGCTGCTCTGGCACGGCCAGGCCGGGTCCCCTGACGCGCAGTACGGAAACATGGAGGTCGAGGCCCTCGGGTACGCGCCGTGCGTGACCTCCGCCCAGGAGCTCTCCGCCAGTGGCTGGAACCGCTCCTATGAAGTGGTCAGCGGAGTCGACATCGCCCGCACCCTCTACCCCGACCACTACGGCCTCTGGCTCAATCCGCACGCACCCGGCGGCGGCGTCGGCATCCCCTGGCTCGACCTGCGGCGCATCGCGTCGGGCCTCGACCTGCTGCCCGCGGGACCGCTCAGGCTCACCGAGCCGGCCATCGAGATCCCGCAGTTCTACGCCCTGCTCACGCAGAACGCCCACCGCACCCCCGCGGTCCGCTCGCTGCGCCGCGCCTGGGTGCAGCCCGCGCTCGGCGCCCCGTACCTGGCCATCGGCCTCGATGTGTACGACACGTCGCCGTCGTCCGTGGACGGGGTGCGCACGATGATGCAGCAGTCGATCGCCGCCGTCCCCGACGGCCTGCCCGTGTCGACCGTCGCCATGTCGGACGTGTACGACCCGGTGGCCATGTGGCTGCGCGCCAACGCCCGGCCCTTCTACGACCGCGAGGCCCAGCCGGCCCCGGCGCCCGCGGGCGGATACGGCTACCCCGCGCAGTACTGAACGAGTGCTGCGCCCCTTACCGAAAGGGCCCTGAACCGGCCACCGCGGCTCGTATACCTGCCCTGACCGTCACGATGTCCGTTCTGATGGTGGAGGGGCCCTATGGGCTCCCGTGGCACGTTGCGACCCAACTGCCCCGTGTTCGCCCCTCGTTCACCTGCGTCCGGATAACGGAACACCTCGATCAGCATCACGGTTGCGCATCCATTCCCCGTCAAGGCTGGTAACAGATCGCGACCCCGATGAAGACTCCCGCACCAGGGGCGCTTCGCCCCTGTGTACGACGGACTGATCACGTCGCTACAGCGGCAAGTGCGGGCCGGTCACCACCGGTTGAGAGGGGTCCCTGCCACGATGACGGCACCATTGCATGACACACCTGCGGACGCGGACCCGACAGCGGACGTCGCTCCCGCAGCTGATGCAGGGGTGAAGAAGGTCGAGGGGCGGTCCCTCAAGCAGATCGCCTGGAGCCGCCTGAAGCGGGACAAGGTCGCCCTGGCCGGCGGCATCACCGTGCTCGTCCTGGTCCTTGTCGCCGTCTTCGCGCCCCTGATCGTCTCCCTGCTGGGCCACCCGCCCAACGAGTTCCATCAGGACGAGCTGGAAGACCTGACGAACCTGCCCAAGGGCGCGTTCGGCGGCATGAGTCCGGACTTCCTCTTCGGGGTCGAGCCGAACAAGGGCCGCGACGTCTTCAGCCGGATCGTCTACGGCGCCCGCATCTCGCTCCTGGTGGCGTTCCTCGCCGCCGTGGTGGCCGTGGTGCTCGGCACCTTCTTCGGCATCATCGCCGGCTACTTCGGCGGTTGGATCGACGCGCTGATCAGCCGGGTCATGGACGTGCTGCTCGCCTTCCCGCAGCTGCTCTTCGTGATCTCCCTGGTCTCGGTCCTCCCCGACGACCTGCTCGGGCTCACCGGCAGCGGCGTCCGCATCGCGGTACTGATCCTGGTGATCGGCTTCTTCGGCTGGCCCTACGTCGGGCGCATCGTCCGCGGCCAGACCCTCTCGCTGCGCGAACGCGAGTACGTGGAAGCGGCCCGCAGCCTCGGCGGCGGTCAACGGCACATCCTCTTCCGTGAGTTGCTGCCGAACCTGGTCGCGCCGATCACCGTGTACGCGACGCTCATGATCCCCACCAACATCCTCACCGAAGCGGCGCTCAGCTTCCTCGGCGCAGGTGTACGCCCGCCGACGGCCTCCTGGGGCGGCATGCTCCGGGACGCCCTGGCGACGTACGAGCACGACCCGATGTTCATGGTCTTCCCCGGCCTGGCGATCTTCGTGACCGTGCTTGCCTTCAACCTCTTCGGTGACGGGCTGCGCGACGCCCTGGACCCCAAGGGAACTCGGTAAACAGCTCCAACTGGCTTGCCCCTGCCGCATCGTCAGGTGGCTCTTCCCATGGTTCTTAAGGCAGTCAAAGCCAAGGACCGCGAATCTCGGAGGATGCGAGAAATGCCCACAGGTTCCTCTAAACGACGGTTGACCGCAGGCGCGGCCCTCGTCGTGGCGGCGCTGGTGACCACCACGGCGTGCGGCGGCGGCAGCGACGAAGAAGACGGCAAGGGCGCCGGCTACAACGCGGCCATCGGCAAGGTCGCGAACGAGTCGGCGAAGAAGGGCGGAACGCTCAAGTTCATCGCCAAGCAGGACCTGGACTCGGCCGACCCGCAGCGCGCGTACTACGGCATGACGTGGGACTTCATGCGGTACTACACCCGCACGCTGATCACGTACGACACCAAGCCGGGTGCCGCGTCCAACAAGCTCGTCCCCGACCTCGCCGAGTCCACGGCGAAGATCAGCGACGACGGCAAGACCTACACGTACAAGCTGCGTGACGGCCTCACCTGGGAGGACGGCTCGAAGCTGACCTCCAAGGACATCAAGTACGGCATCGAGCGCATCTGGGCGACCAAGGTCATCACCGGTGGTCCCGGCTACCTGAAGTCGACGCTCGACCCCAAGGGCGAGTACAAGGGCCCCTACGACGACAAGTCGAAGGACAAGCTGGGTCTGAAGGCGATCGAGACGCCGGACGACAACACCATCATCTTCAAGCTGCCCAAGAAGAACGGCGACTTCGAGCAGATGCTCGCGATGCCGTCGGGCACCCCGGTGAAGCAGTCCGAGGACACCGGCGCCAAGTACACCCAGCGCCCGTTCTCCTCCGGCCCGTACAAGTTCCAGAACTACAGCGCGGGCAAGAGCATCACGCTCGTCCGCAACAAGAACTGGAAGAAGTCGTCCGACCCGGTCCGTCCCGCGCTGCCGGACAAGATCCAGGTCACCATCTCGGCGAACCTCGAAGAGAACGACAAGCGCCTGATGGAAGGCGACTACGACATCGACATGAATGGCACCGGCATGACCCAGTCGGGTCGTACCACCGCCATTCAGGACCACAAGGGCAACGTCGACAACATGCAGACGGACTTCGTCCGTTACGTCGCCCTGGTGACCAAGACGAAGCCGTTCGACAACGAGGCCTGCCGCAAGGCCGTCTTCTACGCCACGGACTTCGCGAGCCTGCAGAAGACCCGTGGTGGCCCGCTCGCCGCCGGTGAGATCGCCACCAACGTCTTCCCGAAGTCGATCAAGGGTCACGACGACTACGACCCGTACGGCATCAAGGAGCGCAAGGGCAAGCCGGACGTCGCCAAGGCGAAGGCCCAGCTCAAGGAGTGCGGCAAGCCCGGCGGCTTCTCGACCAAGATCTCGGCCCGCACCAACCAGCCGGGTGAGGTGGACGCCGCCACGGCGCTCCAGGAGCAGCTGAAGAAGGTCAACATCAACGCCGATGTCGACCAGATCGACGGCGCCGACTCCTCCAGCATCACCGGCTCTCCCTCGGTCGTGAAGAAGCGCGGCATCGGCATGACGATGGCGGGCTGGGGTCCTGACTTCCCGACCGGCCAGGGCTACGCCCAGCCGCTGTTCGACAGCCGTTTCATCAACGAGAACGGCAACTACAACGAGTCGCAGATCGACGAGCCGAAGGTCGACAAGTACTTCGACGACGCGATCGGCACGGTCGACCCCAACAAGGCCGGTGAGATCTACACCGATCTGGCCCACGAGATCGTCGACAAGGCCTACTGGATGCCCTTCATCTACGAGAAGAACATCAGCTGGCGTTCCTCGCGGGCGACCAACGTCTACTCGTCCGCCGCTTACAGCGGTCGTTACGACTACATCTCGCTCGGTGTGAGCGACAAGAAGTAGTCCCCGCCGCCAAGGCAGTCCCACCGCCGAATCCCGCCAGTCCGAAGGGCAGGTGATGGCCCCGGGCGGTGGCCGGAGCTCCTCACAAGGGGGCTCCGGCCACCGCCGGGCCGCGCACAGTGCTTGCTTATCTCATCCGGCGCCTGATCGCCGTTGTCGTCATGGTGCTGGTCGTACTGCTCGCGACCTTCACCGTCTTCTTCATGCTGCCCAAGTGGGCGGGACAGGACATCGCCGTCCTCTTCGCCGGCAAGTCGTCCGGAGCCGAGCAGCTCGCGGGCATCCGGATCAAACTGGGCCTGGACGACCCTCTGCTCGTCCAGTTCTGGGACTTCGTCAAGGGCATTCCGATGGGGCGTGACTACTCCAACGGGGCCGACGTCACTCACTGCCCGGCCCCTTGCTTCGGCTACTCCTTCCGTACCGAGGCGCCCGTCTGGGAGACCCTCAAGGACGCCCTGCCCGTCACCGCCGCGCTCGCCGCCGGCGCGTGCGTGCTGTGGCTGGTCGCCGGTGTCGCCACCGGCGTGCTCTCCGCGCTCAAGCGCGGCACCATCTGGGACCGCTCCGCGATGATCACCGCCCTCGGCGGCGTTTCGCTCCCGGTCTTCTTCACCGGCATGATCGCGATGGGGCTCTTCGTCCACACGCTCGGCTGGGTGAAGATCGAGGACACCCTCACCACGGACGATCCGATCAACATCTGGTTCGAGACGCTGATCCTGCCGTGGATCGTGCTCGCGTTCCTCAACGCCGCCATGTACGCGCGTCTCACCCGCGCCACCATGCTGGAAGTGCTCGGTGAGGACTACATCCGCACCGCGCGCGCCAAGGGGCTCGGCGAGTCGGCGGTCATCAGACGGCACGCGCTGCGCTCCGCCATGACGCCGATCCTCACGGTCTTCGGCCTCGATCTCGGTGTGCTCATGGGCGGCGCCGTCCTCACCGAGTCCACGTTCAACCTGCCGGGGCTCGGCCTGGAAGCGGTCAAGGCCATCAGCAACAAGGACCTACCGGTGATCCTCGGCGTCACCTTGTGCGCTTCGCTCGCGATCGCGCTCGCCAACCTCGTCGTCGACCTTCTGTACGCCGTCATCGACCCGCGAGTGAGGCTGGGATGACCGAACTGCACAAGACCGGAGCGGCCGTCGGAGAACCCGTCGCCACCGCTTCGGACGCTCCCACCGCCTTTCTCGAGGTGCGCGACCTCAAGGTGCACTTCCCGACCGACGACGGCCTGGTCAAGTCCGTCGACGGGCTCAGCTTCCAGCTGGAGAAGGGCAAGACCCTCGGCATCGTCGGCGAGTCAGGATCCGGCAAGTCGGTCACCTCGCTGGGCATCCTCGGCCTGCACACCGCCGGGCAGTACGGCAGCCGCAGGGCGAAGCTGTCCGGCGAGATCTGGCTGAACGGCACGGAGCTGCTCAGTGCGGACCCGAACCAGGTGCGCAAGCTGCGTGGCCGCGACATGGCGATGATCTTCCAGGATCCGCTGTCCGCGCTGCACCCGTACTACTCCATCGGCAAGCAGATCATGGAGGCGTACCGGGTCCACAACGACGTGGACAAGAAGGTCGCCCGCAAGCGCGCCATCGAGATGCTCGACCGGGTGGGCATCCCCCAGCCGGACAAGCGGGTCGACAGCTACCCGCACGAGTTCTCGGGCGGCATGCGCCAGCGCGCGATGATCGCGATGGCCCTGGTGAACAACCCCGAACTGCTCATCGCCGACGAGCCGACGACCGCCCTTGACGTCACCGTCCAGGCGCAGATCCTCGACCTCATCCGGGATCTGCAGAAGGAGTTCGGCTCCGCGGTCATCATGATCACGCACGACCTGGGCGTGGTCGCCGAGATGGCGGACGAGCTGCTCGTGATGTACGGCGGGCGCTGCGTCGAGCGCGGCACCGCCGAGAAGGTCTTCTACGAGCCCCAGCACCCTTACACCTGGGGCCTGTTGGGGTCGATGCCGCGCATCGACCGCGAGGAGACCGACCGGCTCATCCCGGTCAAGGGCTCACCGCCCAGCCTGATCAACCTGCCGAGCGGCTGCGCCTTCAACCCGCGCTGCCCCTACGCGGACATCCCCAAGGATCAGATCACCCGCCGCGAGCGCCCCGACCTGCGCGAGGTCGCCTCGGGTCACTTCTCCGCCTGCCACATGTCGCAGGACGAGCGGACCCGGATCTGGACCGAAGAGATTGCGCCGAAGCTGTGAAAGACGATGCGAAAGATCAGGCGAAGGGCCAGGAGATGACGATCCCGGCGCAGAAGGAGAGCTCACCCGAGCCGCTGCTCAAGGTCGAAGGCCTGGTGAAGCACTTCCCCATCAAGAAGGGGATGCTGCAGCGCCAGGTGGCGGCCGTGCAGGCGGTCGACGGTCTCAGCTTCGACGTACGGCCCGGTGAGACGCTCGGCGTCGTGGGCGAGTCGGGCTGCGGCAAGTCGACGATGGGCCGTCTGATCACCCGCCTGCTCGAACCGACCGCGGGCCGCGTGGAGTTCGAGGGCGTGGACATCACGCACCTGAGCGTCGGCAAGATGCGGCCGCTGCGCCGCGACGTGCAGATGATCTTCCAGGACCCGTACTCCTCGCTGAACCCGCGGCACACCATCGGCACGATCGTCGGTGCGCCGTTCAAGCTGCAGGGCGTCAAGCCCGAGGGCGGCCTGAAGAAGCACGTGCAGGAGATGCTGGAGCGGGTGGGGCTCAGCCCCGAGCACTACAACCGCTACCCGCACGAGTTCTCCGGCGGTCAGCGTCAGCGCATCGGCATCGCGCGTGCGCTCGCCCTGCGGCCGAAGCTGGTCGTGGCCGACGAGCCCGTCTCCGCCCTGGACGTCTCCATCCAGGCACAGGTGGTCAACCTCCTGGACGACCTCCAGGACGAGCTCGGTCTCACGTACGTGATCATCGCGCACGACCTCTCGGTCATCCGGCACGTCTCGGACCGCATCGCGGTGATGTACCTCGGCAAGATCGTGGAGCTGGCGGACCGCAAGGACCTCTACTCCACGCCGATGCACCCGTACACCAAGGCGCTGCTCTCCGCCGTGCCCGTGCCCGACCCCAAGCGGCGCGGCGTCAAGAGCGAGCGCATCCTGCTGCGCGGTGACGTCCCCTCGCCGATCGACCCGCCCACCGGCTGCCGTTTCCACACGCGCTGCTGGAAGGCGACGGAGATCTGCGCGAAGACCGAGCCGCCGCTGATCGCCCTCGCGTCCGGCCACCAGGTGGCGTGCCACCACCCGGAGAACGCCGAGGACCAGCAGCCGGGCGACACCAAGCTGCTGCAGGTCGCCAAGGAGGCGATCGACGTGGTGTCGGTGGTGAGCAAGGCGGAGGAGACGCCCGAGGAGGCCGCGTCCCCGAAGAAGTCCGTCGCGAAGGCCGTCTCGAAGGACACGGACGCTCCGGAAGCGGAAGCCAAGGGTCAGGCGTCAACCGACCAGTAGCACCTGATGACTTGGTAAAAATCAGGCACCAAGTCATGTACACGCCCATACGGGAGAGTGCAGAGTCTGCGTGTCCGTTTCATCGGAACATGCGCGAAGGGATGACTCATGGCACTCTCCCGTTCGGCACGTCTGGGGGCACTGGCCACCGCCACCGCCTCCTTCTGTCTGATCGCCGCCGCACCCGCGCCCCACCCCGGCTCCGACGGCGTCGGCGACCCGTACTTCCCGAAGCTCGGCAACGGCGGATTCGACGTACGCCATTACGGCCTCGAGGTGGCGTACAACCCCGACACCGACCGCCTCGACGGCAAGACGACGATCACCGCGCGCGCCACCCAGAACCTCTCCTCCTTCGACCTCGACCTCCAGAAGCTGGAGGTGACGAGAATCGAGGTGAACGGCAGACGGGCGAAGTTCACCCGCGACGGCGACGAGATCCGGGTCAGCCCGCGCGACCACCTTCGGGGGCACAAGACGTTCACCGTGACCGTCACCTACGGCGGCGTGCCCGAGCCGCTGAGCGGCCCCATCGTCTTCGGCTCCGACTACGGCTGGATGAAGACCACCGACGGAGTCTTCGTCGCCTGTGAGCCCAACGCCGCGTCGACCTGGTTCCCCTCCAGCGACCACCCCTCCGACAAGGCCGCCTTCGACATCCGCATCAAGGCCCCCAAGGGCCTGACCGGGGTCTCCAACGGCCGTCTGGTCGACACGTACGACAAGGGCGGACAGACCGTCGCCCACTGGCGCGAGTCCAAGCCCATGGCGACCTACCTCGCGACCGCCACGATCGGGAAGTTCGACGTGAAGTCCGGCAGGACCCCGGGGGGCACCCCGATCTACGTCGCCATCGACCCCGTCCTGGAGAACAGCAACAACGTCGACGTGTACGGCGTCACGGCCGAGGTCACCGACTACTGGTCGAAGGTCTTCGGGCCCTACCCCTTCGAGGAGACCGGCGCGATCGTCGACGACATGCCGCAGGCGGGCTTCTCCCTGGAGACCCAGACCAAGCCGGTCTACTCCGCGATCCGCAGCGAGTCGACCATCGCCCACGAGCTCGCCCACCAGTGGTTCGGCGACTCCGTGACGCCCGAGAAGTGGAACGACATCTGGCTCAACGAGGGCTTCGCGACCTACTCCCAGTGGCTGTGGAGCGAGCACAAGGGCACCCAGTCCGCCCGTGACGCGTTCCTCGCGGGCTACAACTCACGCCCCGCCGACGCGCCCTTCTGGCAGACGGTCGTCGGCGATCCGCAGCGCGACACCATGTTCGCCTCCGCCGTCTACCAGCGGGGCGCGATGACGCTCCAGGTCCTGCGCGAGCGCATCGGTGACAAGGCGTTCTTCAAGCTGCTCCCGGCCTGGGCGACGCAGCACCGTTACGGCAACGCCGACACCGCCGACTTTGTCCGGCTCGCCGAGAAGATCTCGGGCAAGCAGCTCGACAGTCTCTTCAGGACATGGCTGTTCACGAAGGGCAAGCCCGCCCTGTAGTCGCGGCGCGGTACCGGCGCGGTTCCGGCACGGTACGGCCCTGATGAGGCCGCGGCGGCGGGCAGGTAAGAATGTCGCGTGATCCAGGATCTGTTCAGTCCCTCCGTCCAGCACGCGCTCGACATCGTCGGGATCTTCGTCTTCGCGATCTCCGGCGCCCTGCTCGCCGTACGCAAGAACTTCGACGTCTTCGGCATCGTCGTACTCGCCGAGGTCACCGCGCTGGGCGGGGGGATCTTCCGTGACGTGGTCATCGGGGCGGTGCCGCCCGCCGCCTTCGTCGACCTCGGTTACTTCATCACGCCGCTGTTCGCGGCCGCCCTGGTGTTCTTCCTGCACCCGGAGGTGGAGCGCACCCAGCTCGCCGTGAACGTCTTCGACGCTGCGGGCCTCGGCCTCTTCTGCGTCACGGGCACGACCAAGGCGTACGAATACGGCCTCGGCCTCACCGCGTCGGCGGCCCTGGGGCTCGCCACCGCGGTGGGCGGCGGCGTGCTGCGCGACATCATCGCCAACGAGGTGCCGTCGCTGGTCCGCTGGGACCGCGACCTGTACGCCGTGCCCGCGATCGTCGGCTCCGCGATGGTCGCGCTCTGCATCAACTACGACATGGTGAACGCCTTCACCAGCAGCCTCGCCGTGGTCACGACCTTCGTCCTGCGGCTGCTCGCGCTGCGCTACCACTGGCGCGCGCCGAGGGCCTGGCACCGGAGGTCGACGGCGGTGGAGGTGGAGGAGGTCGCGTCGTAGGCGGCAGCGGGCAGCCGCCAGCCGGCAGAAAAAGCTACCGCTCAGTAATTACATGTTGTACGTTGCTGGTATGGCAGAGGCAGCATCCATACCGGCAGCGGTGCCCGCGAGCATCGGCGACAGCGAGTTCGACCGCGACACCGCGGTCACCCGGCGGGAGCCCGGTGTCTACGACATCGAGCTCTCCGCAGGGTGGACGATCATCAACGCCGTCAACGGCGGCTATCTCCTCGCGGTCATCGGCCGCGCGCTGGCCGACGCCCTGCCGCACGCCGATCCCTTCACCGTCTCCGCGCACTACCTCACGGCGTCCCACCCCGGGCCCGCCGTGATCCGCACCGACACGGCGCGGACCGGGCGGACCCTGTCGACCGGGCAGGCCTCGCTCTTCCAGTACGACGATGAGGGGCGCGAGGTCGAGCGGATCCGAGTGCTCGCCTCGTACGGAGATCTCGCGGGGCTTCCCGACGACGTGCGTACGACGGCGAAGCCGCCGGGGCTGCCGCCACTGGAGCAGTGCTTCGGTCCGCAGGACGCGCCGGACCACCGCCCTGTGCCCGGCAGTTCGGCGATCAGTGACCGGCTCTTCCTGAAGCTGGACCCGTCCACCCTGGGGTGGGCCCTCGGCCAGCCGTCCGGCAAGGGGGAGATGCGGGCCTGGTTCGGCCTCGCGGACGGCCGTGACGCCGACCCGCTTTCGCTGCTGCTCGCGGTGGACGCGTTGCCGCCGACCGCCTTTGAGCTGGGCCTCTCCGGCTGGGTGCCGACGGTGGAGCTGACGGTGCATGTGCGGGCGAGGCCCGCGCCTGGCCCTCTCCGCGTCTCGATCACCACGCGGAACCTCGCGGGAGGTTTCCTGGAGGAGGACGCGGAGGTCTGGGACAGCGAGGACCGCCTGGTGGCCCAGTCGCGGCAACTGGCTCGCGTGCGGCTGGGCTGAGCGGGGCGTCGCCGCGGCCGGGGTTTCCTGGGGCTCCGCCCCAGACCCCGCTCCTCAAACGCCGGAGGGGCTGGATTTCCCGCCCACCCACCCGATTGCCCCGCAGTCGCCCGCCCACCCCGGCGAAGCTTTCAGCCCGTCCGGCGATTGAGGACGAACTCGGCGGAGCCGGTGATTGACGCTGCCCAAGGCCCCCGCGCCGAGCGGGTTTTCGGGAAGGGGTGGGGTTGGGGAAAGAACTGGTTTACCCCACCAGCAGCACACCCCCATACGAAACCCCTGCCACCACCACCCACGCACACACCCCAACCACCGCCACCCTCCCACCCGTTCGGGTCAGCGAGGGGAGATCCACCGCGGCGCCGAGCCCGAACAAGGCCGCCGCCAGCAGTAGCTCCTGCACGTGCCCCGCCACGCCAAGCGCAGCCCCAGGCACCCACCCGGTACTCCGTACCGCGACCATCACCAAGAACCCCGCCACAAACAGCGGCAGCACCGGCGGCCGCCGCTTCCCCGCCCCGCGCGCCCCGCCCGCCCCGCGCGCAGCGGACCTGCGGGCCCGCAAGGACAGCCCCACCGCCGCCACCAGCGGCGCAAGCACCGCCACCCGCATCAGCTTCACCAGGACCGCGTCCCCAAGCGCCCCCGCCCCAGCGGTCTGCGCGGTGGCCACCACCTGCCCCACGTCGTGCACACTCGCACCGGCCCACCGCCCGAACTCCGCGTCATCGAGCCCCAACGGCCCCTGGAGCAGCGGCAGTACGGCGATGGCGAGCGTCCCGCAGAGCGTCACGAGCGCCACCGAGACCGCCGCGTCCCGCTCCTCGCTCTCGGTCACCTCGCTGACCGCGCCGATCGCGGACGCCCCGCAGATCGAGTAGCCGGTGGCGATCAGGAGCGGCTGGTCGCCGGGCAGTCCCATCCTGCGGCCCAGCCACCACGTCCCGAAGAACGTCGCCGCGACCACCCCGAGCACCATCGCCACCGTCGCCAAGCCCAGGCCCAGGACGTCGTCCAGGCTCAGCTTCAGGCCGAGCAGGACGATGCCGAGCCGCATCAGGCGCTTCCCGGCGAGGGAGAGCCCCGCCTTGCCCCGGCCTCGTACGACAGCGCGCACGCCCGGCACGTGCGCCGCCGTGAGGCCGAACACCACCGCCGCCGTCAGCATCGGAACGGCAGGGATCAGCGCGTGCGTCGCCCAGGCCGCCGCGACACCGAGGCCCGCGAGGGCGAGCCCCGGCAGCGGGCGAGGGCGGGGAGGCGTTCCGGCCGCGACGCGTGGCCGCTGTCCGAGCAGCGCCATCAGTCGTCGGCCGGCAGCTCGTACACCCGGCGCACGCTGGTGCCGAGACGGGAGATGTCCGCGCCGTACACGTGGAGCGAGATCGCCCGCTCCGTACCGCCGTTCCTGACCCGGTGGATGTCACCGGGCGGCGCGAAACCGCACACCGTGCCCTGCCCGTTGACCAGGTCCTCGGTGGCGACGAGCCGCGCCGGGGCGCCGGACGCCGCGGGGATCAGCCGGTAGCGCCGCTCGTGCTCCGCGCCCTCGTGGACGCCGGTGACGCACCAGGAGACGTGGTCGTGGACCGGCGTGTGCTGGCCGGGCAGCCAGACGAGGCCGACCACCGAGAAGCTGCCGTCGTGCTCGGCGTGCAGCAGATGCTGCCGGTAGCGCTCGGGATCGCCCTCGCACTGCTCGGCGGTGAGCAGATCGGCCGCGCCCAGATGCGGCGCGAGCCGCTCGCCGACCAGGTACGCCGTCAGATCGGGCGGAAGGCCCCGGCCGACCGCCTCGCGGACGCCGGCGACGAGGGTGTTCAGGCGCCCCGTGATGCGGGCTGCGCGGTACGCGGTGGTGGAGGCACTCATAAGGGCAGCGTCCTGCTGCCCTTCCATCACGTCCAACGACAGTTTCTATGCCCGGCCCCAACTCCCGCTTATGGATGGAGGGTCCGGGGCGCGCGCCGAACGCCTCAGCAGCCCACCCGGCCCGCCGCGACCGCCTTGAGCTCGTCGAGCACCAGCGCCGTCGCGGGAATCCGCAGGTGCTCCCGGAGCGCGTACGCCGAGACCTGCCGCCGCGAGGCCGGATCGAGGGCCCGTCCTGTCACCTCCCGATGGCGCAGGAAGTTGAGGACGAGCCCCGGCATCATCGCGATGCCGAGCCCCTCGGCGACCAGGCTCTGGATGACGAGGTTGTCGTCCGTGGTGAAGGCGATGTCCGGCGCGAAACCCTGCTCGGCGCATTCGTGCAGGAAGTTGGCGCGGCAGCGCAGGCAACCTGCGATCCAGCGCTCGCCCGCGAGGTCGACCAGCTTGACGGAACGGCGCCGGGCCAGCGGGTGGCGGGACGGCATGAGGACCGTCAACTGGTCCTCCATCAGCGGGATCTCCACCACTTCGTCCGGCACGTCCTCGTGCAGGCCGGGGTAGTGGAACGCGAGCGTGATGTCGCAGTCGCCGTCCACAAGCCGCTGGAGCGACTCGGGCGGTTCGTTCTCCTGGAGTTCGACGCGCACGCCGGGATGGCTCGCCGCGAGCCGGGACAGCGCCTCGGGGATGAGGGTGGCGTTGGCGCTGGGGAAGGCGCAGATGCGGACGCGTCCGGTGCGCAGGCCCGTGATGGCGTTCATCTGCTGCTGGGCCGCGTTGATGTTCCCGAGGATGATCCCCGCGTGCCGGGACAGCGCCTCGCCCGCCTCGGTCAGCCGCATCCTGCGGCCGACGCGGGTGAACAGGACCGTGCCGACGGACCGTTCGAGCGCCTTCATCTGCTGGGTGATCGCAGGTTGCGTATAGCCGAGCGAGCGGGCGGCGGCGGAGTAGGAGCCGGTGCGGACCACTTCATGGAATGACCTGATGTGCCGGGAATCGAACACGCCTGAATCATAAGCAGGATTTGGGATGGGCCGACAGGTCCCCTTTCCCGGCGTGACCTTTCAGGCTTCCCGGAATGACGGAGGACGCTGACGCTCGATGTCAGCCTCCTCCGTCATCCTTGGTCGCGTGAAATCCGACCGGCTGCTCTCGATCCTGCTGCTCCTCCAGACCCGCGGGCAGGTCCCCGCCCATGAACTGGCCGACCGCCTCGAAGTCTCCGTACGCACCATCTACCGCGACATCGAGGCGCTCTCCGCATCCGGCGTCCCGGTCTACGCCGAGCGCGGGCGGCACGGGGGCATCGCGCTCCTGCCCGGCTTCCGTACGGACGTCACGGGACTCACGGCGGACGAGTCGCGGGCCCTGTTCATCCTCGCCGCGCAGGGCGCGCACGCCGCGCTCGGGCTCGACGAGGCGATCGGCTCCGCGTTGCGCAAGGTGATGGCGGCTCTGCCCGAACCGCACAGGCCCGCCGCCGAGTTGACGAGCCGGCGCATCCTCGTCGACTCGGCGCGCTGGATGCCGGGGCCCCGCGGATCGGATCCGGTCACCGTCGATCTCGACGTACTGCAGGACGCCGTCTTCTCCGACCGGCGGCTGCGCCTGCGCTACCGGCACAGCGGCGACGCGGAGCCGAGCACGTACACGGTGGATCCCTACGGCCTCGTCTCCAAGGCGGGCGTCTGGTACCTGGTCGCCGACCGGCGCGGCGCCCCGCGGCTCTTCCGGGCCGACCGTGTGCAGGTGGCCACCCTCACGGACCTGCCCGTGCAGCGTCGGCCCGGGGTCGAACTCGCCGACGTCTGGGGCGTGCTGAAGCGTCAGGTCGAGGACCGTCCGGTCGGCGTCGACGTGACGGCACGGGTCTCGCGCGACCGGTTCGCCCAGTTCCTGCGCCTCAAGGGCCACTTCCTCAGGGCACGTCCCGAGGACGACGGGGAGAGTGAGTGGATCACTGTCCGTCTCGGGTTCGGCGTCGTCGGTGACGCCCGCACACTGCTTCCGTTCGCCGCGAGTGTGGAGGTGCTCTCGCCGCCCGAGGTGCGCGCCGAACTGGCGGACGCCGCCGCCGCGGTCACCGGCCTGTACGCAGGAAGCGGCTCAGCTCGCCGGTGAGTTCGGCGGGCGTATCCTCCTGTACGAGGTGTCCCGCTCCCTCGATCAGGCGCAGCCCGGCGCCGGGGATCAGCTTGGCGAGCTCGTGGGCGCGCTCCACCGGGATCCAGGTGTCGTCCGTGCCCCAGCAGATGAGGACGGGCAGCGCCAACTCCCCGTACCGGCCCTGGATTTCATCGGTGAACCGCTGGTCGTTCTGCTCGATCTGCCGGTAGAACGCCGGCCTGCCCTCCTCGGTGCACCAGGGCTCGACCAGGCGGTCGAGCACCGCCGGGTGCAGACCGCGGTGGCTCGCCGAGCCGACGTACTCGCGCACCAGCGCCTCGTGCAGGGCGGGCGGCAGCTGGGTGAAGACGTCGGCGTTCGCGCCGAGCAGGCGGTAGGTGGGGGAGCCCCAGGGCGCGAGGGCCACCGGGTCGACGACGGCGAGACGCTCGAAGCGGGCGCCGTGCAGGAGATGGGCGCGCAGCGCGACGCAGCCGCCGAAGTCATGGGCCACGACGGCGGGTTCGTCAAGGCCCCAGTGCGTGAGCAGCTCGGTGAGGACGCGGGCCTGCGCCGCCAGGGTCACGTCCTGCCCGGAGCGCATCTCCGATGTTCCGTAGCCGGGCAAGTCCCATACGTACACGCGGTGTTCGCGGGAGAGCGCGCGGGCCACGCCGCGCCAGACGTACGAGGAGAAGGGGGTGCCGTGGACCAGGACGACGGGCGGAGCGTCCTCGGGGCCGAGTGCGGCCCAGCGGACGGCGCCGGTCGGTCCTGCGAAGGTCTGGTCGAGCGTCCATTCGCGGTCGGTTGTCATGAGCGTAAGGCTAGTAGCTCCTTACGGGAGAGTCGAGACTCCGGGCCGGTGGGTCCTTGCCGCTTCGCCGGTCAGCGCTCGTCCAGCCAGTGGCGCCGCCCGAGCGACACCAGGCGCAACTGCCGGCGCGCGCCGGCGGCCACCCGCTCCTCGGCGTCGGGTGCCGCCTCCAGGAGTGCGGACGCGGTCATCACCATGTGGTCGACGTACATCCTGGCCAGCATCAGGAGATCGTCCTCGTCCCAGCCCGCGGACTCGGACTCCTGGGCGAACTGGTCCGCCACCTCCTGTGCGAACAGGGCGAGTTGATCGCCTATCGCGGACCGCACGGCCTGTACTCCGCCGTGCTGCTCGCGGGCGATGAAGCGGACGTGGGCGGGGTGCGTGCGCACATAGGCGACGATCAACTCGACCGTGGCCGCGATGCGTTCCTCGCCGTCGCCGGTCGCCGCGAGGAGTGCGACGAGCGTGGTGTGCAGGCTGCTCAGCGCCTCCTCGACCAAGGCGACGCCGAGGTCCGCCATGTCGCGGAAGTGGCGGTAGAAGGCGGTGGGGGCCACGCCCACGGCGCGGGTGACCTCACGCAGACCCAGGCTGCTCAGGCTCTGCTCCTCGAGCAGCTGGAGCGCCGCGTCGAGGAGTGCCTGCCGGGTTTTCTGCTTCTGGGCCTGCCGGATGCCGAGGGTGTGACTCATGCCATGCAGTTAACAACTGTTCTCCGAGATTTGAAAGCCGGAGACGCGGTACTCTCTATGTCAGTGAACAGTTGTTACCACAAGCGTTCACTGAAATTTCTCAACGAGAGGCATCCCATGTTGTTCCTCGTCGCCGCTCTCCTGCTGCTCGGTGTAGCCATGGGCTCCGTGGCGCACGCGCCGCTCCCCGTCTCCCTGGTCGCCGCCGCCGTCATCGGCGTCTGGCTCCTGGTGTTCGCGGTCCGTGAACGGCACTCGCGCCGCCGGTCCTGAGCGCGCCACCGCTGTTGCGCAACTGATCCGTACGGCCCCTGAAAGCCCCTGAAAGGAGTCGCGCCATGGGACTCAGCACCCTCGCTCCCAAGTCCAGGACCACTTCCTCTTCCACTTCCTCTTCCGTCTCCTCTTCGGCGCCCTCGCCCGCCCCCGTCCCCACCGGCCGGCGTGACACCGACGGCATGGCCGTCGCCTCGTTCGTCCTCGGCCTGCTCGGACTGCTCGTCCTGAACCTCTTCCTCGGCCCGATCGCGATCGTCCTCGCGAGCATCGCGCTCTTGCGCGGGACCGGCCGAAAGGGCCGCGCGATCCTCGGACTCGGGCTCGGTGTGGCCGATCTCGTCGTCCTCGCCGTACTGATGTCCATGGACAACACCGTGTCGTGGGGTCTCGCGGGCTGACACCGCTTGGACGCGGGGCCCTGCGGGGCTCGTAGAATCGTGTCCACCATGGCCTACCTCGACCACGCAGCGACCACTCCGATGCTCCCGGAGGCGATCGCGGCGATGACCGCCCAGCTCGCCGTCACCGGCAATGCCTCCTCCTTGCACGCCGCGGGGCGCCGGGCGCGACGCACTGTCGAGGAGGCCCGCGAGACGCTCGCCGCGTCGCTCGGCGCGCGCCCCAGCGAGACCGTCTTCACCGCGGGCGGCACGGAGGCCGACAACCTCGCCGTGAAGGGCCTGTACTGGGCGCGGCGCGACGCCGACCCCGCGAGAACCCGGGTCCTCGCCAGCCCCGTCGAGCACCATGCCGTCCTCGACGCCGTGCACTGGCTCGGCGAGCACGAGGGCGCCACCGTCGAGTACCTCCCCGTCGACTCCTACGGCCGCGTGCACCCCGAAGCGCTGCGCGAGGCGATCGAGCGCGACCCCGACGACGTCGCCCTCGCCACCGTCATGTGGGCCAACAACGAGATCGGCACCATCCTGCCGATCCGCGAACTGGCCGACGTGGCAGGGGAGTTCGGCATCCCGCTGCACGCCGACGCGGTGCAGGCCTTCGGCCAGGTGCCCGTCGACTTCGGCGCCTCCGGGCTCGCGGCGATGACCGTATCCGGTCACAAGATCGGCGGTCCGTACGGCATCGGGGCGCTGCTCCTCGGCCGCGAGTACAGCCCCGTGCCCGTGCTGCACGGTGGCGGGCAGGAGCGTCATGTGCGCTCCGGGACGCTCGACGTGCCCGCGATCGCCGCGTTCGCCGTGGCGGGGCGGCATGCCGCCGGGCAGCGCGAGTGGTTCGCCCGGGAGATCGGCGCGCTGCGGGACGATCTGGTCTCCGCCGTGCGTGAGGCGGTCCCCGGCGCGATCTTGGGGGGAGACCCGGTCGACCGGCTGCCCGCGAACGCGCACTTCACCTTCCCCGGCTGCGAGGGGGACTCCCTTCTGCTGCTCCTCGACGCCCAGGGCATCGAGTGCTCCACAGGGTCGGCGTGCACGGCGGGCGTGGCCCAGCCGAGCCACGTCCTGCTCGCCACCGGAACCGACCCCGACCTGGCCCGCGGCACCCTGCGCTTCTCCCTCGGGCACACCTCGACCAAGGCGGACGTGGCAGCGGTGGCCCAGGCGATCGGCCCGGCGGTGGAACGGGCGCGGACGGCCGGGCTGAGCTGAGTCCGGCACCGATTTGGTCCCGGTTTGCGGCGGTAGGTGACGAGGGTGACGCACGACTCGGTTGATCTCACCCGGAGTTGATGCCGGTTTCAGCCGCTATCGGGCGGACAGGCAAAGGAGCGGGCTACGAGGCCCACAGTCCGCCGATCTATGCTTGCCGCTCGCGAGTCCGCTCCGCGCGTTCGGGGCTGTACGACAACCCCCTCATGGAGTTCACATTGAAGGCGAACCTCCGCTCTCGCATCGCCGCGCGGCTCGGGCGCATATACCTCTCCAGGATCCAGAAGAACGGGATCAGTGCCTCCGCGATCTCGCGGCTTCCCGAGCCCCTGCTGGCACCGATGCGCCGCGACGGGCTCGACCCGGTGGCCCGGCTCACCGAGCGGCAGGCGGAGCAGCCGATCTCCAAGGTGCCGCTGCCGTTCGGCATGGACGCCTGGGTGGTCACCGGCTACGACGAGGTGAAGGCCGTCCTCGGCGCGACCGACGGCTTCAGCAACGACTTCACGAACCTCGCGGGCAACGCCGGCGTGGTCGAGGAGCAGAACCCCGGCGGCCTCGGCTTCAGCGACCCCCCGGTCCACACGCATCTGCGCCGCATCCTCACGCCCGAGTTCACGATGCGCAGGCTGCGCCGCCTCACGCCCCGGATCGAGGCCATCGTCGAGGAGCGGCTCGACGCGATGGAGGCCGCGGAAGGGCCCGTCGACCTCGTCCAGGCCTTCGCGCTGCCGATCCCCTCGCTGACGATCTGCGAGCTGCTCGGCGTGCCGTACGAGGACCGCCACGACTTCCAGCAGCTGGCCATGGAGCGCTTCGACCTCTTCGGCGGGGCGACCGCTCCCTTCGGCGCCATATCCGCCTCCCTCTCCTACTTCCGGGACGTCGTCAAGAAGCAGCGCGAGAACCCGGGCGACGGACTGCTCGGCATGATCGTGAAGGAGCACGGTGACACGGTCGACGACGAGGAGCTCGCCGGTCTCGCCGACGGCATCCTCACCGGCGGCTTCGAGACGACCGCGAGCATGGTGGCCCTCGGCTCCCTGCTCCTCCTGCAGAACCCCGAGACCGCCGCACGCCTCCGCGATGACGACTCGGCGGCCGCGCCCTTCGTCGAGGAGGCGCTGCGCTACCTCACCGTCGTGCAGGTCGCCTTCCCGCGCTTCGCCCGCGAGGACATCGAGATAGCGGGGGTGCGCATCCCCAAGGGCGACCTGGTCCTCTGCTCCCTCAGCGGCGGCAACCGCGACGCCAAGTACACCCCCGACGGCGGCGGCTTCGACCCGCACCGCAAGGCATCGGGCCACCTCGCCTTCGGCTACGGCATCCACCGCTGCATCGGCGCCGAACTGGCCCGCATGGAGCTGCGCGCCGCCTACCCCGCCCTGGTGAAGCGCTTCCCCGAGATGCGGCTCGCGGTCGCCCCCGAGGAACTCGCGTTCCGCAAGCTGTCGATCGTGTACGGGGTGGAGTCGCTGCCGGTGCACCTTCGCTAGCGGCTGTGGGGGTCACCCGAGGGCGGCGTGGGCCTTCTTCACCAGCCGTATGTACCGGTCCCAGTCCCAGTGCGGCCCGGGATCCGTGTGGTCCGTGCCCGGCACCTCCACGTGCCCGATGATGTGCTCCCGGTCCACCGGGATGTCGTACCGCTCACAGATGCCCGCCGTGAGCCGCGCCGACGACGCGTACATCGCATCGGTGAAAGAGGACTTCTTGTCGACGAAGCCCTCGTGCTCGATGCCGATGCTCCGTTCGTTGTAGCCCTTGTTCCCCGCGTGGAACGCCACGTCCAGCTCGCGGATCATCTGGGCGACGTGCCCGTCCTTGCGCACCACGTAGTGGGCCGCCGCGCCGTGCGCCGGGTCCTTGAACACCCTCAGCGCCGTCGCGTACCCGCCCTGCACGACGTGGATGACGATCATGTCGATCTCGTAGTCGTCGGGGCGGTCGGCGCGGCGCCAGTTGTAGTCGGACGCGGCGATCCACTGCGCGCCCCGGGCGTCGACCTCGCCCTCCTTGCGCTTCTTGACGACGCCGGGCAGCCGCCACCACAGGCGGCCCAGCTCGTCCGATGCCAGCACGGCCGTGCCGACCGCCGCCGCGGCGCCGCCGATCAGGAGTGTCCGCCGGTTGACGCCCCGGCGCCCCCGCTGCTGCTCCGCCGTCGTGTCCTGTTCTTCCCCCATGTGATCGTCAACGCTTACTCACGGGCGGCTGGTTCCCGCGGGCCCGTACCCTGTTAGAGCTATGACTGAGAACAGGACCCCGCAGAGCCCCCGCCCCCTTCGCGTACTCGCCGCCATGTCGGGCGGCGTGGACTCCGCCGTCGCCGCCGCGCGTGCCGCCGAAGCCGGCCACGACGTGACCGGAGTGCACCTGGCACTCTCGGCGAACCCGCAATCGTTCCGCACGGGCGCGAGGGGCTGTTGCACCATCGAGGACTCCCGCGACGCCCGCCGCGCCGCGGACGTCATCGGCATCCCGTTCTACGTCTGGGACCTGGCCGAGCGGTTCCGCGAGGACGTGGTCGAGGACTTCATCGCCGAGTACGAGGCGGGGCGCACCCCCAACCCCTGCCTCCGCTGCAACGAGAAGATCAAGTTCGCGGCGCTCCTGGACAAGGCCCTCGCGCTCGGCTTCGACGCCGTCGTCACCGGCCACTACGCCACGGTTGTCGTGAACGACGACGGCACGCGTGAGCTGCACCGCGCATCGGACATGGCCAAGGACCAGAGTTACGTCCTCGGGGTCCTGGACGACCGCCAGCTCGCCCACGCGATGTTCCCCCTCGGTGACACGCTCACCACTAAGGAGGAGATCCGCGCGGAGGCCGAGGAGCGCGGCCTGGCCGTCGCCAAGAAGCCCGACAGCCACGACATCTGCTTCATCGCCGACGGCGACACCCAGGGCTTCCTCGCCGACCGTCTCGGCAAGGCGGAGGGCGACATCGTCGACGCCGAGGGCAACAAGCTGGGCACCCACGAAGGTGCTTTCGGCTACACCATCGGCCAGCGCAAGGGCCTGCGGATCGGTACCCCGGCCCCCGACGGCAAGCCGCGCTACGTCCTGGACATCTCCCCGGTGAACAACACCGTGACGGTCGGCCCGGTGGCCGACCTGGACGTCACGGGCCTGACGGCCATCAAGCCCCGCTGGTGCGGCGCGGCCCCCGCCGGGCCCGGCACGTACACCGCGCAGCTGCGGGCGCACGGCGGCGAGACGCCGGTGCGCGCGGAGCTGATCGACGGCTCGGAGCTGCGGGTCTCCTTCGACGAGCCCGTACGCGGCGTGGCCCCCGGCCAGGCGATCGTGCTCTACGACGGCACGCGCGTGGTCGGCTCGGCGACGATCGCCACGACGGAGCGGGCCACGGCCGCGGCCTAGCCCCTCCGCGTTCGCCTCACGCTGCTTCTACTTCGTAGAAGCAGAAGTGGTCCTTGATCTGCGCCACCGCGTCCTTCGGCTCCGGATAGCCCCAGACAGCGTCCTTGCCGTCCTTGCCGTCCGTGCCGTTCTCGGCGCCCGGCAGCGACCAGTAGGACGCCGTTCCCTTGAACGGGCAGTACGTGGTCGTGTCCGATGGCGTCAGGAGATCGGTGCGTACGTCCTCCGGGGGGAGGTAGTAGCGCACGGGGTAGCCCGTCTCGCGCAGCAGCAGCGGGCGTCGGCTCTCGGCCACGACCTGGCCGTCCCGCACCACCCGTACGTGGTCGGTGCCCTGCTCGATGGTGATCTTGTGCCCTGCTGTCACCGTGGTCTCCTTCTGTGAGCGGCCGCGTCCCACCCAGTCTGTGCCGGATCGTACGGTGAAGCCATGAATATCTGTGTCTTCCTCTCCGCGGCCGACCTCCCCGACCGCTACACCCGCCCCGCGCGCGAATTCGCCGAGCTGCTCGGCAAGGGCGGCCACACCCTGGTGTGGGGTGGTTCGGAGAGCGGTCTGATGAAGGTCGTCGCCGATGGGGTGGCCGAGGCGGGCGGGCGCCTCGTCGGGGTCTCGGTGGACTTCCTCGCCGCCAAGGCCCGTGCCGTCTCCGCGCCCGACGAGATGGTGATCGCGCGCGACCTCGCCGAGCGAAAAGCGCTGCTCCTGGAGAAGGCCGACGCAGTCGTCATCATGGTCGGCGGCACGGGCACGCTGGACGAGGCCACCGAGATCCTCGAACTGAAGAAGCACGGCAAGCACACCAAGCCGGTGGTCCTGCTCAACTCGGCGGGCTTCTACGACGGCTTGAAGGAGCAGTTCAAGCGCATGGAGGACGAGGGCTTCCTGCCGGTGCCGCTGACCGGTCTCGTCTTCTTCGCCGAGGAGCCGGTCGGCGCCCTCGCCTACCTGGAGGAATGCATGGGCACGCGCTGATCCGCGCATGCCGGGGTGCGACGATGGACGCATGGCAACACATGTGATCACCGGGGCGGGCTCAGGCATCGGCGCTGCCGTCGCCCGCCGTCTCCACGCACGCGGCGACGCCCTCGTCCTGCACGCACGCGACGCGGGCCGCGCCAAGGAACTCGCGGCGCAATTCCCCGGGGCGGACACGCTCGTGGGCGACCTCTCCGACCCGGACAAGCTCTCCTGGGCGTTCGGCCACCAGTCGCTGCCCGACCGGGTGGACTCGCTGCTCCACATCGCCGGCGTCGTCGACCTGGGCCGGGTCGGCGACCTCACCCCCAAGTCCTGGCGCCACCAGCTCAACGTCAATCTCATCGCGCCGGCCGAGCTGACCCGCCACTTCCTGCCCCAACTCCGCGTCGCCCAGGGCCACGTGGTCTTCGTCAACTCGGGCGCGGGCCTGAGCGCCCACGCGGACTGGTCCGCCTACGCCGCCTCCAAGCACGGCCTCAAGGCCCTGGCCGACGCCCTGCGCGCCGAGGAGCACGCGAACGGCGTCCGCGTCACCTCCGTCTACCCGGGCCGCACGGCGAGCGCCATGCAGGCCAAGGTCCACCAGCAGGAGGGCAAGGAGTACGACCCCTCACGCTTCATCGACCCGGAGTCGGTCGCCACGGCGATCCTGATGGCCGTCGACCTGCCGCGCGACGCGGAGGTCAACGACCTGACGGTGCGGCCGGGACAGTGAACGCGGTCAATTGGGGCCCGGCCACCGGCATCGGGTCCATGCCCGGCGGCGACGCCCGTGAGGCCGCGAGGACCGTCACCGGCAGCCTCGAGGAGTTCCCGTACCTGGCCGAGCTGCCCGCGCGGGGGCCCGGCGCCGACATGATCGGGCGGACCGCCGGGATGCTGGTCGAGCTCTACGCGCGCGTGGAGCCAAGCGGCTGGCGGATCGGCGACCGGCCCGGACGGGACACGCGCCGCGCGAAGGCATGGCTCGGCGAAGACCTCGACGCCCTGGAGGAGTTCACCCAGGGGTACGAAGGGCCTGTCAAGGTGCAGGCCGTCGGGCCGTGGACACTCGCCGCCGCCCTGGAGCTGAAGAACGGCGAGGCCGTGCTCTCCGACCCGGGTGCCTGCCGTGACCTGGCCGGATCGCTCGCCGAAGGTCTGCGCGACCATCTCGCGGACGTACGCCGCAGGATCCCCGGCGCCCAGATCGTGCTGCAGCTCGACGAGCCCTCGCTCATGTCCGTACTGCGCGGACACATCAAGACGGCCAGCGAGTACCGCACCCACCGCGCCGTCGACCGGCAGCTCGTGGAGAGCACCCTGCGCGAGGTCATCGGCGTCCACGGCGGCGACCGCGGCGGGTCGGCCGTCGTGCACTCCTGCGCGCCGGACGTGCCGTTCGCCCTGCTGCGCCGTGCGGGCGCCGACGCGGTCTCGTTCGACTTCTCGCTGCTCACCGAGCGTGACGACGAGGCGATCGGTGAGGCCGTGGAGGCGGGTACGAAGCTCTTCGTCGGTGTCGTGCCCGGCGTGGACAGCCCATTGTCAGACCCTGCCGGTAGCGTCATGGGTGTCAGGACGTTGTGGCGCAGGCTGGGGCTGAATCCGGGTTCTCTCGCGGAGTCGGTCGTGGTCACTCCGTCGTGCGGGCTCGCGGGGGCATCTCCCGCGTACTCGCGCGCGGTGCTCGCCCACTGCGCCAGGGCGGCGAGATCACTCGCAGACAACCCTGAGTAATTGGGTATGACGTAACGGGAGGACGAAACGGTGGCTGTCGAACAGCAAGGCTCTGTGCCCGCCGAGGCACGGGATCAGCACGCCCAGCTGGCCGAACAGATCGAGGAGCACCGCTTCCGGTACTACGTGAACGACCAACCGGTCGTCAGCGACGCCGAGTTCGACAAGCTCCTTCGCTCGCTCGAGGCCCTGGAAGAGCAGTATTCGGAGCTTCGTACGCCCGATTCGCCCACCCAGAAGGTCTCCGGGGCGTACGAGACCGAGTTCACCTCGGTCCAGCACCGCGAGCGCATGCTCTCCCTGGACAACGCCTTCGACGACGAGGAGCTCGCCGCCTGGGCCGACCGCGTCGCCAAGGAGGTCGGCACAAGCGACCACCACTTCCTGTGCGAACTGAAGGTCGACGGCCTCGCCGTGAACCTCACGTACGAGGACGGCAAGCTCACGCGCGCGGCGACCCGTGGCGACGGCCGCACCGGCGAGGACATCACGCCGAACGTCCGCACCATCGCGGACATCCCGGACCGCCTCAAGGGCGACAAGATCCCCGCCCTGGTCGAGATCCGCGGCGAGGTCTTCTTCCCCATGGAGAAGTTCGAGGAGCTGAACGCCCGCCTGGTGGAGGCGGGCGACAAGCCCTTCGCCAACCCGCGCAACGCGGCGGCGGGTTCACTGCGCCAGAAGGACCCGCGCGTCACGGCGACGCGCCCGCTGCACATGGTGGTGCACGGCATCGGCGCCCGCGAGGGCTTCGACATCGACTGCCTCAGCCACGCCTATGACCTCCTCCACGACTGGGGGCTGCCCACCGCCCAGCACAACAAGGTGGTCCAAGGGCTCGACGGCGTGCGGGAGTTCATCACGTACTTCGGCGAGAACCGCCACTCCGTGGAGCACGAGATCGACGGCGTCGTCGTGAAGCTGGACGAGATCCCGCTCCAGGGCCGCCTCGGCTCGACCTCGCGGGCCCCGCGCTGGGCGATCGCCTGGAAGTACGCCCCCGAGGAGGTCAACACCAAGCTGGTCAACATCCGCGTGGGCGTCGGCCGCACCGGCCGCGTCACGCCGTACGCCCAGGTGGAGCCCGTCACCGTCGCGGGATCCGAGGTCGAGTTCGCCACCCTGCACAACCAGGACGTGGTGAAGAAGAAGGGCGTCTTCATCGGGGACACGGTCGTCCTGCGCAAGGCGGGCGACGTCATCCCGGAGATCCTCGGCCCCGTCGTCGACCTGCGCGACGGCACCGAGCGGGAGTTCGAGATGCCCGCCGAGTGCCCGGAGTGCGGGACGGCGCTGCGGCCGATGAAGGAGGGCGACATCGACCTCCGTTGCCCCAACGCCCGCTCCTGTCCTGCCCAGTTGCGCGAGCGGCTCTTCTACCTCGCGGGCCGCAAGAGCCTGGACATCGAGAACTTCGGGTACGTCGCCGCGGCCGCGCTCACCAAGCCCCTGGAGCCGTCCGAGCCGCCGATCGTGGACGAGGGCGACATCTTCGACCTCACCATCGAGCGGCTCCTGCCGATCAAGGCGTACGTACTGGATCAGGACAGCGGTCTGCCCAAGCGGGACCCCAAGACGGGCGAGGAGAAGATCGCCACGGTCTTCGCCAACCAGCAGGGCGAGGCCAGGAAGAACGCCGTGTCGATGCTGGAGAACATCGCGGCGGCCAAGGAGCGCCCGCTCGCGCGGATCATCACGGGCCTCTCCATCCGCCACGTCGGCCCGGTCGCCGCGGAGGCGCTCGCCCGTGAATTCCGGTCCGTGGACCGGATCGAGCAGGCCACGGAGGAGGAGCTTGCCGCCGTCGAGGGCGTGGGACCGACCATCGCCGCCTCCCTGAAGCAGTGGTTCGAGGAGGAGTGGCACCGGGAGATCCTGCGCAAGTGGCGCGCGGCCGGGGTCCGCATGGAGGAAGAGGGCGGGGGGCAGGACGAGGGGCCGCGACCGCTCGAAGGCCTCACCGTCGTCGTGACCGGAACGCTTGAGCACCACACGCGGGATGGCGCAAAAGATGCGTTGCAGAGCCGGGGAGCAAAGGTGACCGGTTCCGTTTCGAAGAAGACAGCTTTCGTAGTAGTGGGTGACAATCCCGGATCTAAGTACGACAAGGCGATGCAGCTGAAGGTTCCGGTTCTCAACGAGGAAGGCTTCGCCGTCCTGCTGGAACAGGGGCCGGACGCGGCAGCGGAAGTCGCGCTTCCGACCGAGGAGTAGCGGTTGAAGGCCACCCGTTCAGCGCATACCAGATGCATACGGGTGGCCGGGTCGCATTCGGGCAACCGTTGTGGACCGCTGCCCGTAGAAGCCTTCTGCGGCCTACTGTTGAGGTGTGCGCCTGCCGTGCCCCGCTGCGATTGGGGTATCCCCTGCTCACCGGGAGCACGGGGAAGGAGTTTCAGACGCGGCTGACTTCTGGACCGAGTCCGCGTGGCGTGGGCACCGCCGGCTGTGAGAGGGACGGGAATGGAACCGACCGAGAGCGCCGCACCGGACTCCCGGCTGCGCGCGCGCCTGCGGCGCGGACCGGGCGCGTGGCTCAGCGGACGCAGAGCGGCACGGGAGGCACGCGAAGCCGAGAGCAGGCTCCCCGCCGTCCCGAGCACCGCAGTTGAGCGACGCGAACGCGCATGGAGCACCGTCGGCGGGTACGGCGCACAGGAACTCGGCGTGGGCGAGGCCTCGGGCGCCAGGGACGCGGCCGGGTCTTATTCCGCCAAGTCCGGCGCCGACGGGCGGCGCAGGACGCTCTGGCGCGGCGCCGAGGCGCACGACGCGGACGACGGGTCCGGCGAGCGCGACCCCTGGCCGGTGCTTCCGGTTGCCGTCGTGACCATCGCCGCCGTGGTGCTCGGCACCGGCTTCTTCCACGCGTTCACCGGACGCGACGCGCTGTTCCCCTCCGGCACGGTCGGCTGGTCCCTCGCCGTCCTCACGGGCCTCATCGTCGGCCACCTCGTCGCGCTCGGCCGCGACCGCTGGTGGGGCGGCACAGGATCGGGCGGCGCGCTCACCGTCGCCGTGCTCCTGCTGTACGGCTGGGTGCCCGCGGGAATGGTCAGCCTCACCGTCGTCGTCCTGGTCGGCATCGCGCGCCGCCACCGCTGGCGCCAGGGCATCCTGCACGGCGCGGTCGACATCCTCGGCTTCGGCGCGGGCGCGCTCGCCATGGCCGCGTTCGGCACGGCGCCGTCGGCGCAGTCGCCCTGGCTGCCGGAGACCTGGGACCTGTACTCGGCCCCCGAGGTGGCGCTCGCCGCGGTCGCCTATCTCGTCGTCACCCGCGTCCTGCTCTGGTACGTCCACGCGCCGCGCACCGGCGCCCTGCCCACGGTCACCCGAACCGCCCTGGTCAGACAGGGACTCGTCGGCATCGCGCTGCTCGGCATCGCCCCGCTGATCTGCGTGGTCGCGGCCTCGACGCCCATCCTGCTTCCGCTCTTCGCGATCCCCCTCGTCGCGCTCGACTCGACGCTGTGGATCGCGCGGGCCAGGGCCGAGGAGCAGCTGCGCGACCCGCTCACCGGGCTGCCCAACCGGCAGTGGCTGCTCGAACGGACCTGGACGGCCCTGGACGATGCCGAGCGGATCGGGGCGCGATCCGCCCTGATGCTGATCGACATGGACCGCTTCCGTTCGGTGAACGACACCCTGGGCCACCTCGCCGGCGACCGTCTGCTCCTGCAGATCGCCGACCGGCTGCGGCTCGCCTTGCCGCGCGGCGCGGAGGCCGCACGGCTCGGCGGTGACGAGTTCGCCGTCCTGCTGCCGGTCGCCGACTCCACCACATCGGCCACCCGCGTGGCCCGGTCGCTGGTCGCCGCCCTCGGCTCGCCCCTCGACCTCGACGGCCTGACGCTGGTCCTGGAGGCCAGCGCCGGGCTCGCCGTCTTCCCCGACCACGCGATGGACGCCGAGGGCCTGCTGCGGCGTGCGGACGTCGCGATGTACCAGGCCAAGCGGGACCGCACGGGCGTCGAGGTGTACGAGTCCAAGCGCGACTCCAACACCCCTGACCGCCTTGGCCTGTTGGGCGATCTGCGCCGGGCGCTGGACGCGGGAGACGTCGAGCTCCACTACCAGCCGAAGGTCCAGTTCGACGGGCGCGTCGCGGGGCTCGAGGCGCTGGTCCGGTGGGTGCACCCCGAGCGCGGGAAGGTGCCGCCGGACGAGTTCATCGCCATAGCCGAGTCGTCCGGGCTCATGCCGCACCTGACGGAGTACGTCCTGGAGACGGCGCTCGGCCAGGTGGCGAAGTGGCAGGCGATGGGGCTCAAGGTCCCCGTCGCGGTGAACGTGTCGCCGCGTGACGTCCACACGCCCGGTTTCGCCGGAGCGGTCGCGGCACGCCTCGCCCGGCACGGCGTCCCGGCGGGGGCGCTGCAGTTGGAGATAACGGAGCACGTCCTCCTTGAGGATCCCCAGCGGGCCGCGGACACGCTGGCCGGGCTGACCGGCCACGGCGTCAAGATGTCGCTCGACGACTTCGGCACGGGGTACTCGTCCCTGGTGCATCTGCGGCGGCTGCCGGTGAGCGAGCTGAAGATCGACCGGTCATTCGTGGCGCGGCTCGCCATCGACAACGAAGACGCGGAGATCGTCCGCTGCACGGTCGACCTCGCGCACTCCCTTGGGCTGCTCGTCGTCGCCGAGGGCGTCGAGGACGACGAGACGTGGGAGCGGTTGCGCGATCTGGGGTGCGACGCGGTGCAGGGCTGGCTGGTCGCCGCGGCGATGCCGCCGGACGAGACGACCGCCTGGCTGCGGGCGCGGGGTTCGCGTGGATGGCGCAGGCCGGTCGATGTCGCCGCGGAGGAGGCGGCTGCCGCGGCGGAGGCCGAGGCCGGGGCGGACATCGCGAAGTAGCCGCGGGGCGATCGGGCGGGCGGCCGGTCCCGCGGGGACCCCGCGGGGAGCCGCCAAGGCCACCGCCGAGGGAATCCGTTTCACGTGCAGGGGGTGCGGCCCCATAGGATTGGGCCACAAACCACACACTCACCCCCAGAGGATCGCCGCATGCCTGGCATTACGCGCGAGGAGGTCGCCCACCTCGCCCGCCTAGCACGTCTTGAGCTGAAGGACGAGGAGCTCGACCACTTCGCCGGACAGCTCGACGACATCATCGGCGCGGTCGCCCGCGTCTCCGAGGTCGCCGACCAAGACGTACCGCCGACCTCCCACCCGCTGCCGCTGACGAACGTCATGCGCGCGGACGAGGTCCGTCCGTCGCTCACCCCCGAGCAGGCGCTCTCCGGAGCCCCGGCCCAAGAGCAGCAGCGTTTCAAGGTGCCGCAGATCCTGGGGGAGGACTAACCCACCATGACGGACAGCAAGATCGACATCATCAGGCTCACCGCCGCCGAGATCGCCGCCAAGATCGCCTCCGGCGAGCTCACGGCAGTCGAGGTCACCGAGGCCCACCTCGCCCGCATCGAGGCCGTCGACGAGAAGGTCCACGCCTTCCTGCACGTCGACCGCGAGGGCGCCATCGCGCAGGCCCGCGCCGTCGACGCCAAGCGGGAGAAGGGCGAGAAGCTCGGCCCGCTGGCCGGCGTCCCGCTCGCCCTCAAGGACATCTTCACCACCGAGGGCATTCCGACCACGGTCGGTTCCAAGATCCTCGAGGGCTGGATCCCGCCGTACGACGCGACCGTCACGCGCAAGCTGAAGGCAGCCGACGTCGTCATCCTCGGCAAGACCAACATGGACGAGTTCGCCATGGGGTCCTCCACCGAGAACAGCGCGTACGGCCCCACCGGCAACCCCTGGGACCTCACCCGCATCCCCGGCGGCTCCGGCGGCGGCTCCAGCGCCGCCCTCGCGTCGTACGAGGCCCCCCTCGCCATCGGCACCGACACGGGCGGCTCCATCCGCCAGCCCGCGGCCGTCACCGGCACGGTCGGCGTCAAGCCCACCTACGGCGGCGTCTCGCGCTACGGCATGGTGGCGTTCTCGTCCTCCCTCGACCAGGGCGGCCCCTGCGCCCGTACGGTCCTGGACGCGGCGCTCCTGCACGAGGTCATCGCCGGGCACGACGAGCTCGACTCCACGTCCATCGACGCCCCGGTCCCGGCGGTCGTCGAGGCGGCCCGCAACGGCTCCGTACAGGGCATGCGCGTCGGCGTCGTCAAGCAGTTCGCCGGTGAGGGCTACCAGGCGGGTGTCGTCCAGCGCTTCCAGGAGTCGGTGGCGCTGCTCAAGGAGCTCGGCGCCGAGATCGTCGAGCTCGACTGCCCGTCCTTCGACCTGGCGCTCTCCGCGTACTACCTGATCGCGCCCTCCGAGTGCTCATCGAACCTCGCGCGCTTCGACGCCATGCGCTACGGCCTGCGCGTCGGCGACGACGGCACGAAGTCCGCCGAGGACGTCACCGCGCTGACCCGCGAGGCGGGCTTCGGCGACGAGGTCAAGCGCCGCATCATTCTGGGCACGTACGCGCTGAGCTCCGGCTACTACGACGCGTACTACGGAAGCGCCCAGAAGGTCCGCACGCTGATCACGAAGGACTTCGAGAAGGCCTTCGAGCAGGTCGACGTGATCGTCTCGCCCGCGACGCCGACCACCGCCTTCCCGATCGGCGAGCGCGCCGACGACCCGATGGCGATGTACCTCGCGGACGTGTGCACCATTCCGTCGAACATGGCGGGCAACGCCGCCATGTCGCTGCCCTGCGGCCTCGCGCCGGAGGACGGCCTGCCCGTCGGACTGCAGATCATCGCCCCGGCCATGAAGGACGACCGCCTTTACAAGGTCGGCGCTGCCGTAGAGGCCGCCTTCGTGGAAAGGTGGGGTCACCCGCTGCTTGAGGAGGCACCGTCACTGTGAGTCCCATGACTGCCAAGGCCAAGGGCTTCAAGAAGTCCAAGCCCGGCGCGTACCTGTCGATCGCCACGACCGCCTTCGGCGCGGTCTCCGTCGTCAAGCAGGCCCGGATGGCCCGCAAGGACAACGACACGCTCCGGCTCATCGACGCCGCTGTCTCCGCCGCCGCCATCGCCACCGGCCTCGCTCTGCTCCTTCGTGAGCTGAAGAAGCTCGGCGACGACGACGTCCTGCTGGGTTGAGAGGGAAAGTTTCACCGTGACTGTCACGACTGACCTGGTGTCGTACGAGGAAGCCCTCGCGACGTACGACCCCGTCATGGGCCTTGAGGTCCATGTCGAGCTGGGCACCAAGACCAAGATGTTCTGCGGCTGCTCCACCGAGCTCAAGCAGGGCGCCAACAGCCAGACCTGCCCGACCTGTCTCGGACTGCCCGGCGCGCTGCCGGTCGTCAACGAGATCGGCGTCGAGTCCGCCATCAAGATCGGTCTCGCGCTGAACTGCGAGATCGCCGAGTGGTGCCGCTTCGCCCGGAAGAACTACTTCTATCCGGACATGCCGAAGAACTTCCAGACCTCCCAGTACGACGAGCCGATCGCCTTCAACGGCTATCTGGACGTCCAGCTGGAGGACGGCGAGGTCTTCCGCGTGCAGATCGAGCGCGCCCACATGGAGGAGGACACCGGCAAGTCCACGCACGTGGGCGGCGCGACGGGCCGTATCCACGGAGCGTCGCACTCGCTCCTGGACTACAACCGCGCCGGCATCCCCCTCATCGAGATCGTCACCAAGCCGATCGAGGGCGCGGGCGAGCGGGCTCCCGAGGTCGCCAAGGCGTACGTCGCAGAGCTGCGCGAGGTCATCAAGGCGCTCGACGTCTCCGAGGCCCGCATGGACAAGGGCCAGATGCGCTGCGACGTGAACCTGTCCCTGCGCCCGCACGGGCGCGAGGAGTTCGGTACGCGCTCGGAGACGAAGAACGTCAACTCGCTCCGTTCCGTCGAGCGTGCGGCGCGCTTCGAGATCCAGCGCCACGCGGCCGTCCTGAACGGCGGCGGAACGATCGTCCAGGAGACCCGTCACTTCCACGAGGAGGACGGCTCCACGACGTCGGGCCGCATCAAGGACAACGCCGAGGACTACCGGTACTTCCCGGAGCCCGACCTCGTCCCGGTCGCCCCGGCCCGTACGTGGGTCGAGGAGCTGCGTGCCGGGCTCCCGGAGATGCCGCGCGTGCGCCGCAACCGCCTCCGCGAGGAGTGGGGTGTCTCGGAGCACGACATGCAGTCGATCCTGAACGCGGGCGCGGTCGACCCGATCGTCGCCACCATCGAGGCGGGCGCCGACTCGGCTGCCGCGCGCAAGTGGTGGATGGGCGAGATGGCCCGCAACGCCAACGAGACGGGCAAGGCGCTCGACGAGCTGCCGGTCACGCCGGTGCAGGTCGCGCGGGTCGCCGAGCTCGTCGCCAAGGGTGAGCTGAACGACAAGCTGGCCCGTCAGGTCTTCGAGGGCGTCCTGGCCGGCGAAGGCACGCCGGACGAGGTCGTCGAGAAGCGCGGCCTGAAGGTCGTCTCCGACGAGGGCGCCCTGACGACCGCCGTGGACGAGGCGATCGCGGGCAACCCCGCCATCGCCGACAAGATCCGCAGCGGCAAGGTCGCGGCGGCCGGTGCGCTGGTCGGCGCGGTCATGAAGGCGACCCGGGGCCAGGCCGACGCGGCCCGCGTCAAGGAACTGATCCTGGAGAAGCTGGGCGTGGAGGGCTAGCCCCTCCGGCTCGTACGGGATCCAGGGCGGCGCACCTCTCGCGGGGGCGCCGCCCTGCGCGTGCGCCGGCCTGAACCGCCGCTTCGCGGCGGATCTTTCCCGCCCGCCCACCCGATTGCCCCGGAGCGATCGAGTAGGTGGGCGGGGCGCTGTCAGTCGTTGCTCCATGGGGAGCATCCGTCCCGCCGAACCACGCCCCACCCGGGCCACGGAGCGTCCCCCTGAACACCGTCACCGCCGAGATCCTCTCCGTGGGCCTGCTGCTAGCCGTGCTCGCGTTCGCCGTCATACGGCCCCGGCAGTGGCCCGAGGCCGCCGCCGCGCTGCCCGCTGCCGCGCTTGTCGTGGGGCTCGGGGCCGTCTCGCCGCGGCACGCGCTCGCGGAGGTCCAGAGCCTGCTGCCGGTCGTGGGGTTCCTCGCGGCCGTGCTCGTGCTCGCTCAACTCTGCGCGGACGACGGCCTCTTCGCCGCCGCCGGGGATCTTGTCGCCCGGCTCTGCGGTGGACGGACCCGGGCGCTGCTCGGCGGGGTCTTCGGCGTCGCCGCCGCGATCACCGCGGTGCTGAGCCTGGACGCCACCGTCGTGCTGCTCACCCCGGTGGTGTTCGCCACCGCCGCGCGCGTCGGGGCCAGGCCGCGCCCGCACGTCTACGCCACCGCCCACCTGGCCAACTCGGCGTCGCTCCTGCTGCCCGTCTCCAACCTCACCAACCTCCTCGCCCTCACCGCGAGCGGGCTGACCTTCACGCGGTTCGCCTTCCTGATGGCGTTGCCGTGGCTGGTCGCCATCGGCATCGAGTACGCGGTGTTCCGGCGGTACTTCGCGGCCGATCTGGACGCGGGCGCCCTTGAGCCCAAGGAGACCGAGCCGACCGACGTCCCGGTGTTCACCCTGGTCGTACTCGGGCTCACGCTCGCCGGGTTCGCCGTGACCTCCCTCGCGGGCCTCGAACCCCTGTGGGCCGCCCTCGCGGGGGCGGCGGTGCTCGCGGTCCGTGCGCTGCTGCGCAAACGTACGACCGCCGCCGGAATCGTCCGCTCCGCGAGCCCGCTGTTCTGCCTGTTCGTGCTCGCCCTCGGCATCGTCGTCAAGGCGGTCGTCGACAACGGCCTCGGCTCCGGGATCGAGTGGCTCCTGCCCGACGGCGCGTCGCTGCCCGCGCTGCTGGCCGTGGCGGCCGTCGCCGCCGTGCTCGCCAACCTGATCAACAACCTGCCCGCGATCCTCGCCCTGCTGCCCGCCGTCGCCCCCGCGGGCCCCGGCCCCGTCCTCGCCGCGCTGATCGGCGTCAACATCGGCCCGAACCTGACGTACGTCGGCTCGCTCGCCACCCTGCTGTGGCGCCGCATCCTGCACGACCACGGCACGGACGCCGAGTTGGGGACCTTCACCCGCCTCGGTGCGCTGACCGTGCCGGCCACGCTCGCGGCGTCGACGGTGGCCCTCTGGGCGGGACTGCGGATCGGCTCCTGAGCACCGGCGTCCGATGCCCCGCACATCCGTTCACGTCGACTTCGTCCCCAAGTCTTCACAGGGAAACCAGACTTCACTAGCGTCCCGGCCGAGAGGTCAATGGATCAGCAGAGAACCATTGGCCGTCGACTGGAGGTCGTTACGTGTCCCCGGAGATTTCGCGCAGGCGGCTGATGGCAGTCGGCGGTGGCGCACTCGGCGCCGCCGCCGTCGGATCCTTCCTGCCGCCGTCGTTGCAGCAGGCACTGGCACAGGACCGGCACAAACCCGGCAGCGGCGGGCTCGACTCGATCGAGCACGTCGTCATCCTGATGCAGGAGAACAGGTCCTTCGACCACTACTTCGGCGCCCTGCGCGGCGTACGCGGCTTCGGCGACCGCAACGCCGTCCAACTCCCGGGCGGAAAGTCTGTGTTCGAGCAGCCGGGCGTGCTGCGCACCGTCATGCCCTTCCCCGTCCGCGAGGCCGCAGCGGCGCAGAAGAAGGACCTGCAGTACATCGGCGCCCTCGACCACTCCTGGAGCGGCGGCGCCAAGGCCTGGCACGACGGCTGGATGGACGGCTGGATCACCGCCAAGACCGCCGCGACGATGGCGTACTACACGCGCGACGACATCCCGCTGCACTACGAACTCGCCGACACCTTCACCGTCTGCGACGCCTACCACTCGTCCATCCACACCTCCACGAGCCCCAACCGCAACCACCTGTGGAGCGGGAAGACCGGCTTCGAGGCGAACGGCAAGCGGGCCGTCGAGAACGACGCGTACGACGAGGGCAAGCACCCCGGATACGACTGGGGGACGTACGCCGAGCGCCTGGAGAAGGCGGGCGTGAGCTGGCAGACGTACACGGAGTGGGAGAACTTCACCGACAACCAGATCGAGTTCTTCACCACCTTCAAGGCCATCGCCCGCAAGGTCCTCGCCAAGACCGGCCTCACCTTCATGGAGGCGTTCTACGCGAAGGTGCGCGACGCCAAGGACGACGCCGAGCGCGAGAAGCTGCTCGCCACCCTTGAGGAGGGCGTCGCCACCCTCACCAAGACGGAGAAGTCACTCTTCGAGCGCGGCCTGCGGCGCGTGCCCACCGGCAAGCTCGCCGATGAGTTCGCCAAGGACGTCGCGGGCGGCAAGCTGGCGAAGGTGAGCTATCTGGTGCCGTCCGCCCTGGACTCCGAGCACCCCAGCGTCTCCTCGCCGATCCACAGCGCGACCATCGTCTACAAGGTCCTCGACGCGCTCGCGTCCCACCCCGAGGTCTGGCGCCGCACCGCCGTCTTCATCAACTACGACGAGAACGACGGCTTCTTCGACCACGTACCGCCGCCCGTGCCCGGCGGCGACAGCGACGAGGCGAAGGAGGAGCGCTGGGAGGGGAAGCCCACCGGCCTCGGCGCGCGCGTCCCCATGCTCGTCGTCTCGCCCTGGACCATCGGCGGCTACGTCTCCTCCGAAGTCTTCGACCACACCTCCGTCGTGCGCTTCCTGGAGAAGTGGACCGGCGTGCAGGAGCCCAACATCAGTGCCTGGCGCCGCAAGGTGACCGGCGATCTCACCGGGGCCTTCGACTTCAAGCGCGGCCACCGGCAGCCCGAGGTCGAAAAGCCCGGCGCCATCCCGGAGTTCAGCGGCCGCTGGTCACCGCAGCCGCCCCTGAAGCAGTCCATGCCGGTCCAGGAGCCCGGCACCCGCCGCGCCCGCCCGCTGCCCTACCAGCCCGACGCGTACGTGAAGCCGGGCGAGAGCGGTGCTCTCTCGGTGCGGCTGCGCAACGGCGGCCGCTCCAGCGCGCACTTCGCGCTCTATCCGTACGCCGGTGAGTTCGCGGTCCCGCAGCACCAGGACGTCGCGCGCGAGGGCTCCTGGACCGTTCCGGTGGCCAAGGACGCGTACGCCTTCACGATCACGGGGCCGAACGGCTTTAGGCGCGAGTTCGCGGGCGGCAAGGACGGCAGCGCACAGCTCGCCTCCGCGATCACCCGTCGCGAGATCCACGTCACACTGGCCAATCGGGGCCGCAAGGAACTCGTCTTCACCGTCAAGCCCGTCGGATACGTGGATGAGGGCGACGTAAGGAAGCGGACCAGAGTCGTCCGCGTCAAGGGGGGCGGCAGCCGCACGATCGCCTGGCACACGGACGACGAGCACGGCTGGTACGACGTTCAGGTGACGGCGGCGGGTGAGCCTGATTTCCGGCGTCGTCTGATGGGACACATAGAGAACGGACGCGCGAGCGTATCGGGCTGAACCACCGGTTCCCAGGGTGTGCGAGGTCCCGATGGGGCCTCGCACACCTCTTGTGCCCTTGTGAGGAAAGCCACGAACCGGACCAACGATCTCCAGCTCCTGTCAAAGTACCTCTGGCGTTTATGTCATCGCTCATGCGTTCTTTGCGGGCTGTTCAGTTCATTCCAGACTGTTCCCGATAAAGATCCACGAACCACATCAGGGAGCCGGTCAGTGGCAGCACTCGCACGGTGGTGTGTGAAGCACCGCCTCCTGGCAGTACTGCTCTGGCTCGTCACCCTCGGCGGCGCGGCGACCGCCGCGGCCGTCGCCGGATCCTCGTACTCGAACGACTACGACGTGCCCGGCACCGAGTCCGGCCGCGCGACCCAGCTCCTGAACGAAGGCTTCGAGGGCCTCGGCGGCGACAGCAACACCGTCGTCTGGCGGACCGAGGCGGGCACGACGGTGCGCGCTGCCGACGTCGAACAGACGATGACCGACACCCTCGACAAGATCGAGGACATGCCCGCGGTCGCCTCCGTCGGCAGTCCGTACGACGAACAGGGCTCCGCACAGATCAGTGACGACGCGCGCATCGCGTACGCGACCGTCACCTTCCGCGAGCAGGCCGACGCCATCGACAAGGCGGACGCACAGGCCCTCGTCGACACCGCGAAGGCCGCCGAATCGGACAGCCTTGACGTCGAGCTCGGCGGCAGCGCCGTCGGCCTCACCGAGTCCAAGAGCGCGCAGACCGCCGAGATCGTCGGGGTCGCCGTCGCCGCCGTCGTGCTCTTCCTCGCCTTCGGCTCGCTCGCCGCCTCGATCCTGCCCATCGCCACGGCGCTGGTGTCGGTCGGCACCGCGTACGCGGGCATCGTGCTCCTCGGGCACTTCATGACCGTCGCGGACTTCGCCCCGATGCTGGGCACCCTGATCGGGCTCGGCGTCGGCATCGACTACGCGCTGTTCATCGTGACCAGACACCGCAAGGGCCTCAAACAGGGCCTGCCGGTGGCCGTCGCCGCGGAACGCGCGGTCGCCACCACCGGGCGCGCGGTCGTCTTCGCGGGCGCCACCGTGTGCATCGCGCTGCTCGGCATGCTCATCCTGCGGCTCAGCTTCCTCAACGGCGTCGCGATCGCCGGATCGCTGACCGTGCTCCTCACGGTCGCCGCGTCGGTGACCCTGCTCCCCGCCCTCCTGGCCTGGATCGGCCCGCGCGCGCTCAGCCGCCGTGAACGGCGCGCCCTCGCCGAGCACGGCCCGGCCCCGGAGGTGCCGACCGGGCTCGCCGCCCGCTGGTCCGCCTTCGTGGAGCGGCACCCGAAGCTGCTCGGCGGCGTCGCCATCGCCGTGATGGCGCTGCTCGCCCTGCCCACGCTCTCCCTGCACCTGGGCACGTCCGACCAGGGCAACAGCCCGGCGTCGGCCACCACGCGGCAGGCCTACGACCTGCTCGCGGACGGCTTCGGCCCCGGCGTGAACGGCCCCCTCACGCTCGTCACCGAGGTCGGGGGAGCGGGCGACCGGCTCGCCCTCACCAACCTCGTCCCCACGCTCGAGTCCACCGAGGGCGTCGCCTCCGTCAGCCCCGTCACGTACGACGCCGACGGCACGGCCGCCCACATCACCGTCGTACCGGACTCGTCCCCGCAGTCCGAGCGGACCAGCGACCTTGTCGACCGGCTGCGCGACGACGTGCTTCCCATGGCCGAGGCCGACACCTCGCTCGACCTGGAGGTCGGCGGCGTCACGGCGAGCTACGACGACTTCGCGGAGATCATCGTCGGCAAGCTGCCGCTCTTCGTGGGCGTGGTCATCGGCCTCGGCTGCGTCCTGCTCCTGCTCGCCTTCCGGTCCATCGGCATCCCCCTGAAGGCCGCGGCGATGAACGTTGCGGCGGTGGCATCGGCCTTCGGGGTGGTCGTCGCGATCTTCCAGTGGGGCTGGGGGAGCGAGCTGCTCGGCCTGGGCGCGGCAGGACCGATCGAACCCTTCCTTCCCGTGATCATGGTGTCCGTCCTCTTCGGGCTCTCCATGGACTACCAGGTCTTCCTGGTCAGCCGGATGTACGAGGAGTGGCTCGAGACCGGCGACAACCGGCGGGCCGTGCGGGTCGGGCTCGCCGAGACGAGCCGCGTGATCAACTCCGCGGCCGTGATCATGATTTCGGTCTTCCTCGCCTTCGTCCTGAGCGGCGACCGGGTCATCGCGATGTTCGGCATCGGCCTCGCGGCGGCGGTCGCGCTCGACGCGTTCGTCCTGCGTACGTTGCTGGTGCCGGCCCTGATGCACATGCTGGGCGGCGCCAACTGGTGGCTGCCGCGCGGCCTCGACCGCTGGCTGCCGCGCATCAGCATCGAGCCGCCGGAATGTCGTTCGAACACGGCCGTCGTGAGTGCGAGGATCCCGATGCACCGGGACACGCACGACGCACCGGCCGTGGAGCCGGACGGATCGAAGGAGCGGGATGTTCGCGATATCGCTGGGCGAGGGCGCTGAGCTGAGGCCCATCGAGCCTTGGCAGGCGCAGGAGTTCCTCACGCACATCGATCGGGCGCGGGAGTACGCGGCGCCGTGGGTGCCCCTGACCGTGCGGACGAAGGACCTCGCATCGGCGCGGGAACTGCTCCAGATGTTCGCCGACAGGCAGGCCGCCGACACGGGGCGCCTGTACGGCATCTGGCTGGACGACACGCTCGTCGGCGGCGTGCTCTTCCGGATCTTCGACACGGCCACGGAGTCCTGCGAGGTCGGCGTCTGGCTCGAGCCATCGGCCGCGGGGCGCGGTCTGATCACCAAGGCGAGCGGGGTCCTCATCGACTGGGCCGTGGACGTGCGCGGCATGCACCGCGTGGAGTGGATGGTCTCCACGGCGAACGACCGCAGCAAGGCGGTGGCCAAGAGGCTCGGGATGACCAAGGACGGGGTGCTGCGGGAGTGCTTCCCGTGGCAGGGGGTGCGGCACGACATGGAGGTGTGGTCGGTGCTCGCGCCGGAGTGGCGCAAGGCGCGTGAGGCGGAGCGTTCCGGGGGCCCGGTTCGTGGGGACGCCGCTCGTTAAGAAACTTCTCAGACTCCGTCCGTACGGTGCGGAGCATGGGAACTAAGACAGAGGACGAGAGCGCGGCCGAGGCGGCCGCAAAGCCCGCAGAGACGGAGGCCGCGGACACCACGGACGCCACGGACGCCACCAAGGTGGACGCCGTCAAGGTGGAGAAGGCCGACGTTGCCGAGGGCGCCGTCGAGGTCGACGACGCGGCTGACGACGACGCCGACGAGCTTGTCGTGGTCGACGAGGTGGCCCCGGCCAAGTCCAGCGGTGTGTTCCAGGGCGCCGCGGCCGTCGTCTCCGCCGCTCTCGGTGTGATCGGCCTGTCCGGCGGCTGGCTCGGCACGGTCGCCGCGGCCCGCTCGAACATCGTCGGGCAGCTCGAGACCAAGCAGTCGGCGAGCGTCGCCGACCAGATCCAGGCCCTGTACGGCGACTCCTGGCAGGTCACGGCGCTGATCGCCGGAGCCTTCGCGCTCGCCGCGCTGGTCGTCGGGTTCGTCGTCCTGGTCAGGCCCGCGTTCGGCGCGCCCGACCAGGTGCAGGCACCGTGGATCAAGTCGGTGGCCTGGGCGGGTGTCGCCCTGGGCGTCATCGGCCTGCTCCTTGCCATCGCCAAGTACTCGGACCTGATCTACGGACTGCCGTCGACTAGTTGATGGCAGCGCAGCCCCACCGGCGTTCAATGCCTTAGGGGGGTGGGAGAGGCCTAAGGGCCTCTCCCACCCCCCTAAGGCATCTCGCACCCTCAAGATGCGGCACTCTCCCGATGTGCCACCCCTGACTGGCAGACGAAAGTAAAGGCATCGCAGAAAGCGAAGCCGGACACCGGACGTCACACCAGCTCAGGGAGTCGAAATGTTCGAGTACGAGATGCACCAGCTCCGCGCCGCCGAACTCATCCGCGAGGCCGACCGCCGCCGCCTCCTGCGCGAGGCACGTGAGGCGAAGGCGGCGCGCGCCGACCGCCGCTCGGCCCGCCATGAATCCGAGGGGCGGGTGAGTACGACCCGGCGCAGGAGCCGCTTCACCCGGGCCGCCTGATGAGCGCGAAGGCATCGGCCCCCGGGATATCCGCTGCCGCGACGCCCGCACCCTGTGCGATGCTCACGGCTGTGGAGACCAGGTCCGTAAGCCCCGTGTTCGTCGGCCGCGCCGATGAGCTGGGCGTTCTGAACGACGCGCTCGCCCGTGCCAAGGGGAAGACCCCCGGCACGGGCGAGCCGCAGGCATTGCTGCTCGGCGGCGAGGCGGGCGTCGGCAAGACCCGCCTCATCGAGGAGTTCACCGCGGCGGCCTGCGCCGAAGGCGCCGTCGTCGCGGTCGGCGGCTGCGTCGAGATCGGCGCGGACGGCCTCCCCTTCGCCCCCTTCTCCAGCGCCCTGCGCTCGCTGCGCCGCCAGCTCCCCGACGAGGTGGACGCCGCGGCCGCCGACCAGGAGGGCGAGCTCGCCCGGCTCCTGCCCGAACTGGGCGAGGCCCCGCAGCGCCGCCGCGGCACCGACGCCCAGCACGACGAGGAAGGCATGGCCCGCCTCTTCGAGCTGACGGCCCGCCTCCTGGAGCGGCTCGCCACCGACCGCCCGGTGGTCATCGCCCTGGAGGACCTGCACTGGGCCGACGCCTCGACCAGACACCTCCTCGCCTACCTCTTCCGCACGCTGCGCAGCGGCAGCCTCGTCGTCGTCGCCACCTACCGCGCCGACGACATCCACCGCCGCCACCCGCTGCGCCCGCTCCTGGCCGAGCTTGACCGGCTGCGCACGGTGCGGCGCATCGAACTCGCCCGCTTCAGCAAGGTCGAGGTCGCCCGGCAGATGGCGGGGATCCTCAGCGCCGAGCCCGCGCAGACCCTGGTCGACGACGTCTTCGACCGCTCGGACGGCAACGCCTTCTTCGTCGAGGAGCTCGCCGTCGCCTCGCACGGCGACAGCTGCGCCAGCCTCACCGACTCCCTGCGCGATCTCCTTCTCGTCCGCGTCGAGGAGCTGCCCGAGGACACCCAGCGGGTCGCCAGGATCGTCGCCGAGGGCGGCTCGACCGTCGAGTACCCGCTGCTCGCGGCGGTCGCCGGGCTCGCGGAGGACGACCTGATCGAGGCGCTGCGGGCCGCCGTCGGCGCCAACATCCTGCTGCCTTCGCCCGACGGCGACGGCTACCGCTTCCGGCACTCCCTGGTGCGCGAGGCCGTCGGCGACGACCTGCTGCCCGGTGAACGCTCCCGGATCAGCCGCCGCTTCGCCACGGTCCTCGAAGCCGACCCCTCACTCGTCGCCGCCGACCAGCGCGCGGCCCGCCTCGCCAGCTACTGGTACCACGCGCACGACGCGGCGAAGGCCCTGCCCGCCGTCCTGCGGGCCTCCGTCGAGGCCCGCCGCCGCTATGCGTACTCCGAGCAACTGCGCCTCCTCGAACGGGCGATGGAGCTGTGGGACGACGCCCCCGAGGACATACGCCTCGAACTGCGCCCCCTCGACTACGCCGAGGTCTACCCTCCCTGCGGCTGCGACCCCGCCACCACCCCGCTGCGCTACCTCGACCTCATGGCGGAGGCCGCCGTCGCGGGACGCCTCTGCGGGGAGCGGGAACGCGCCCTGAAGATCACCAAGCGTGCCCTGCGGATCCTCGAGGACGAGCAGGATCCCCTGCGCGCCGCCTGGTTCTGGATCCAGCGCTCCCGGCTCACCTCGACGCTCGGCCGGGGCGACGGCTGGGCGGAGATCGCCACAGCCCAGGATCTGGTCCGCGGCCTCCCGCCGTCCGAGGTGCACGCCGAGGTCCTCACCAACGTCGCCTCCTGGGGCATGCTCCACAACCCAGGTGCGGAGACCTTGGCGGCGGCCCGACGAGCCGTCGAGTACGCCCGGATGGTCAAGGCCGAGGAGATCGAACTCAACGCCCGGCTCATCTACGGCGGTCTCCTGGTCGACGCGGGCGACGTCGAGCAGGGATTCGCGGAGATGTACGCGGTCAGGGACCGGTGCGTCGAGCCGCCAGGACTGGTCTCCCGGATCCCGCACATCCACGTCAACCTGCCGTCCGTGCTCGAAGGCGTCGGCCGGTCCCTGGAGGCCCTCGAGGTCGGCGACCAGGGCCTCGCGCTCTGCCGGAAGTACGGACTCACGGACACCGAGAGCTGGGTCCAGGTCAACAAGGCGGAGACCCTTGACTCGCTGGGCCGTTGGGACGAGGCGGTCGACGCCTCCGAGGCGGCTCGCCGTGGTGCGCTCAGCGTCAAACCGCGGGGCGGCGCGGCCCTGCGGCTCGCCTGCATCGCCCTGGGCCGCGGCGACGTGTCCGAAGCCGCCGCCCAACTGGCCGTGGCCCGCGGCAACTACGGCCTGCACCACGCCCTCATGCCGCAGTACTCCCTGCCCATGGTCACCGCCGCCCTCGGCATCGCGGCGGGC
>NZ_BAAAUG010000078.1:0-16711 GCF_039533825.1 Streptomyces rectiviolaceus | reverse complement strand
CGCCGACCTCGGCATCGCGGCGCCCGACCCCGACCGCGCGGCCGGCGTCGCAGCGGCGCGCGCCGAGCTCGAACAGGCCCTGGCCAAGGGCTTCCCGCCCGGCACCCAGCGCTACACCTGGCCCCTGCTGCTCGCCGCCGCCACCTCGGAGGCCGATACACGCGGCCTGCCCGCCGCCGAGCCCGGCCGGACCGAGGCCATCGACAGCATTCGACGGGCCGCCAAGAAACTCCCCTCACCCGTGCCGGTCTGGGCCGCCCACGAGAAGTGGGTACGCGCCGAACTCCTGCGCGCCGAGGACCGCGACACCCCCGCCGACTGGTCCGTCACGGTCACCGCGTTCGAACCCCTCGACCGCCCCTACGACCTGGCCCGCACCCGCCTCCGCCTGGCCGAGTCCCTCCTCGCCGCCTCTGCCGGCGTGGGCGCCGAAGCGGATCGTGAGCGCGCCGCCCGGCTGCTGCGGCAGGCCCGCGATGTCGCCGAGCGCCTCGGGGCCCGGCCCCTCGCGGAGTCCGTGGCCGGGCTCGCCCAGCGCGCCCGCCTCACCCTGAACGACCACGACCGCGCCACCGCGAGCGCCCACCTCACCCCGGTCGACCCCGCGGAGGCCCTCGGTCTCACCAGCCGGGAGCGGGACGTGCTCCGCCGTGTCGCCGCGGGCCGCAGCAACCGCCAGATCGCCGAGGAGCTCTTCATCTCCCCGAAGACGGCGAGCGTCCACGTCTCCAACATCCTCGCCAAGCTGGGCGTCGCCGGCCGGGGCGAGGCGGGGGCCCTGGCACACCGCCTGCGCCTGTTCCCCGCGGAACGCACACGACCCACCGCCTGACCTGCGCTTTCCCGGTCCCGGTGGGTTCCGGAGACGCTCGCTTACGCTGGTAGGAGGAACTCGGCCGCCAGGAGGCGCAGTGTTCAACCCGATCGAGCTTTTCCAGCCCGGCCGCAAACACACGGACGACGAGCAGAAGCGGCTGGAGCTGAGCCGGGTCGACGTGGCCGACGGCGACCCGGGCCGCGGCCCGATAGACCTGACCTCCGGCAAGGTGGTGGTGAGGGTGCCACAGCAGGCGGAGGCGGAGCCCGAGCCGGGTCCCGAGCCGGATTCCACTGTGGACGCCGACCCCGAGCCCTCGTCCTCGTCCGAGAAGTAGCCCGCTCCCCCTCGCCCTACTTCACCGTCACCTCGAGAATCTTGTCGTCCCCCTCCTCCGGGGTCCCCCGGGAATCCGTCTCGTTCGTCACCAGCCACAGCTTGTCCCCGCCCGCTGCGACGACCGTGCGCAGGCGGCCGTGCTCGCCCTTCAGGAAGGGCTGGGGTTCCACGGTGCCGTCCACGCCGCGGACCGGGATGCGCCACAGGCGCTCGCCGCGCAGGCCCGCCATCCAGACCGAGCCCTCGGCATAGGCGATGCCGCTGGGGGAGGCCTCTGAGGTCTTCCACTGGGCCACCGGGTTGTGGAAGCCGTTCTCGTCGCCCTTGCCCTCCACCTCCGGCCAGCCGTAGTTGTCGCCGGCCTTGATCTCGTTCAGTTCGTCCCAGGTGTCCTGGCCGAACTCCGCTGCCCAGAGCCGCTTCTCCTCGTCCCAGGCCAGGCCCTGCACATTGCGGTGGCCGTACGAATAGACAGGGGAGTCGCCGAAGGGGTTGCCGGGGGCCGGGTCGCCGTCCGCCGTCAGGCGGAGGATCTTGCCGCCAAGCGACTTCTTGTCCTGGGCCAGGCCCGTGTCGCCCGTCTCGCCCGTGCCCGCGTACAGCATCTTGTCCGGCCCGAAGGCGATCCGGCCGCCGTTGTGGACCACGCCCTTGGGGATGCCCTTGAAGACCGTGTCGGGCGCGCCAAGCTGCTGGCCGGAGGGCTTCTTCTCGTCGTACAGCATGCGGCTGATGCGGTTGTCCGACTCGGTGGTGAAGTACGCGTACACCATGTGGTCCGATGCGTACGCAGGAGAGAGCGCCAGGCCCATCAGGCCGCCCTCGCCCGCGGGGGAGACGCCGGGCACCGAGCCCAGTTCGGTCTTCTTGCCCGTCTTGCCGTCGACGCGCGTGATGGTCCCCTCGTCGCGTGAGGACACCAGCAAGTCCCCGCCCGGGAGCGGTGCGAGGCCCCACGGTGACTTCAGGTCCTCGGTGAGTGTCTTGGTGACCGTCGCCGATCCCTTCTCCGGCGGGGCGTCGCCGGCGCGCGGCTTTTCCGTGGATGTCTCGTCCGACTTCGCGGGGCTCGACTCGGCGCTCTTTGCGTTGTCCGGCGCGTCCGAGCCCCCGGACGAGCAACCGGCCGTGAGCACAAGGGCGGCGGCAGCCAATGCGGCCGTGACAGCAGGTCGTTGCACGATCAGGTTCCCTTCGACGCAGCGCTTCCACTGTTCATACACCGCTCGGTCCCCGCAGGTTCCCAACCCGCTTCACCGACGAGCGGACGTCATTCCCAGGATCCCATCGCCGACGGCAGTGCCGCGATCTCGGCCAGGTCCGCCCCGGTGAGCCGCATCGACGCCGCCCCGGCGTTCTGCACCGCCCAGCGCTCCCGCTTGGCCCCGGGAATCGGCACCACCTCGCGGCCCTGCGCGAGCACCCAGGCCAGCGCCACCTGCGCCGGTGTCGCCCCGTGCCGCTCGGCCACCCGGCGCAGGCCCACCACCAGCGGCTGGTTGGCCGCCATCATCTCGGCGGTGAAGCGGGGATGCCGGGCCCGCACGTCGTCCGGCTCGAAGCCCTGCCCCGGCGTCAGCGTCCCCGTGAGGAAACCGTTCCCCAGCGGCATCGCCGCCAGAAAGCCGACCCCACGCGCCGCGCACCACGGCAGCAGCGTCTCCAGCGCCTCCCGCGACCACACCGAGAGCTCGGCCTCCACCGCGCTGACCGGGAAGACCTGCTGGACCCGCTCAAGCTGCCGGATCGTTCCCTCGTGCAGCCCTCTGCCCTCGCGCCGCGATGCACGGGCGCCCACCGCGCACAGCCCAAGCGCCCGTACCTTCCCCGCGGCGACCAGCTCGGCCATCGCGCCCCAGGTCTCCTCGACGGGCACCTCGGGATCGGCGCGGTGCAGCTGGTACAGGTCGATCGTCTCGGTCTGCAGCCGCCGCAGCGACGCATCGCAGGCCCGCTTCACATAGCCGGGGCGGCCGTTGGCGACGATGTGCTGCTCGCCCACCAGGAGCCCGCACTTGGTGGACACGAAGGCCTCGGCCCGCCGCTCCTTCAGCGCACGCCCCACCAACAGCTCATTGGTGAACGGCCCGTACATGTCCGCCGTGTCCAGCAGGGTCGAGCCCTGGTCGAGCGCGGCATGCACCGTGCGCAACGACTCCTCGCCCCGCTGCCGGGAGCCGGTGTACGCCCAGCTCATCGGCATGCAGCCGAGCCCGACCGCACCCACCTCGAGCGCTGCCGCGCCGATCGTCCTGCGGTCCACCTGGCCGTGCCCTCCCACCTCTGTCCGAGCGGCCCCCAACGTAACCTCTGCCTCCCCCTACGCGGCGTGCGGCCTGTGCGCACTAGCCTCCTGACCATGACGACAGACGTATGGCTCCCCTATGCCCCGGACGAGATCGAAGGCCTGCCCGGAGCAGCCGATGCCGGGCTCAACTACCGGTTCTGGGACGGCGGCCCGGACTTCCCCGCGGACCCGGCCGACTGCGCGTTCTACGTAGTGCCCTACCTGAAGGGTCCGGAGATCGCCGTACGCCCGCTGCCCGAGATGACGTCCGTACGCGCCGTGCAGACACTCTCCGCGGGCATCGACCAGATGCAGTCCGGGCTCAAGTCCCTCGCCCCGGGTGTGCAGTTGTGCAATGCCAAGGGGGTGCATGAGGCCAGCACCGCCGAGCTCACGCTTGCCCTGATCCTCGCGTCCCTGCGCGGCATCCCCCGGTTCGTGGAAGGGCAGCGGCAGGAGGAGTGGCGGTCCGGGTTCTATCCGGCGCTCGCCGACAAGTCCGTGCTCATCGTGGGCTACGGATCGATCGGTTCCGCCATCGAGGACCGGCTCGCCCCCTTCGAGTGCGCGCGGGTGGCGCGCGTCGCGCGCTCTGCACGTGCCACGGAGCGCGGTCCCGTGCACCCCCTCACCGAACTGCCGGCGCTGCTGCCCGAGGCCGATGTGGTCATCCTCTCCACGCCCCTCACCGACACGACACGTGGCCTGGTGAGCGCCGACTTCCTGGCCCGCATGAGGGACGGCGCCCTGCTGGTGAACGTCGCGCGCGGACCCGTCGTCGACACCAAGGCGCTCCTGGCCGAACTGGAGAGCGGCCGGATCACCGCCGCCCTCGATGTCACCGATCCGGAACCGCTGCCCGCAGGTCACCCCCTGTGGCACGCTCCTGGAGTGCTCGTCAGCCCGCACGTGGGCGGATCGACCTCCGCCTTCCTGCCCCGCGCCAAGCGCCTGCTCGCCGCGCAGCTGACCCGCTACGTCGCCGGGGAACCCCTCGGGAACGTCGTCCTGACAATCGAGTAGCCCACCAAGCCGCCGTCGCTCAGGGAAAGTTCGAGCACGCTCCGCACCCGTGTGCGTGCGCCCCGTGTCCGTAACTCCGTTGGCAGTCACGGAGCGTAGAGAAGCTATGTCCCTGAGTGACGAGACTGGTGTATCGTCCCGACAGGGGCTGCGCCGTGGACCGTTCGGCGCCGGGGACGAGACACCAGACGCGAGACATCAGACGCGAGGGGGGCGACGGGCGATGCACGGCCAATGGGCGAACGATCCGACGCGACGAGGCCGTCGGCGGCGACTCTCACGCGCACGGGCTCGCAGCCGCACGCGCGACGGATACGCACGCGAAGTGGTCCCGGGGCCGATCAGTCACGGGAGGCGGACGGACACGGGAGCGGCACGGACCAGGGCGGCCCGGTGAGCACCCGTCCGTCACCCGCCACCGCCCTGGAGGGCGGCGGAGGTCTGACGGCGCCGATGCCACCCGGAGCGCCACTGACCCGTCGCCCCGCCTCCGCCGGCGGTGCGGGCCTGGTGTCCCAGATCGCGCTCCTCGTGATCTGCGGCGGGTATGCCACCGGGGCCGCGCTCGGCTGGGGTTCGACCCGAGCGGCCCTGATCATGGGCGACTTCGGTCTGAGCGTCGCCGCCGCGGCCGCCGCGGTCTCCTGCTTCCGCTACTCACGCACCCGGCGCAGCCGCTTTCGACCCGCATGGCTCCTGTTCGCGCTCTCCTCCGCGATGGCGGCCCTGGGCAACGGCGTATGGGGCTGGTACGAGGTCGTGCTGGAACAGCCCGTGCCGAGCCCTGGCCTCGCCGACCTGTTCTTCCTCTGCTTCGCGCCGCCCGCCATCATCGGCCTGCTCGTGCTCGCCAAGCGCCCGGTGACCAGGGCCGGTTGGGTCTGCCTGGCCCTCGACGCCTGGCTCATCGGCGGCTCGCTGCTCACGCTCTCCTGGAGCCTGGCGCTCGCGCACACGGCACAGTTCGAGGGCCAGAGCGTCGCACATGCCGCGCTCTCGCTCGCCTACCCCCTGCTCGACATCGCGTTGGTCAGCATGGTCCTCGCGCTGCACTTCAGACGATCCTCCGCCAACCGCACGGCGGTGAACACGGCGATCGGCGCCCTCGCGCTGACGGTCATGTGCGACGCGATGTTCACCTCGCCGCTGCTGCACGCCAGTTACCGCTCGGGGCAGATGCTGGACGCGGGCTGGTTCGCGGGATCACTGCTCCTCGCGTACGCGCCCTGGGCGGCGCCCTGGCATAAGCACGCGGACAGCGCGCAGCACGCGCGCGTGGAGCACGACGGCGCCCCCAAGGGCGTGCGGGCCGCCGCCACCCGGCCGATCGCCGGATCGCTGGCCGCGCTCACGCCGTATCTGGCCGCCGCCGTCTGCACGTTGGGAATTCTCTACAACGTGCTCAGCGGTCGCAGCGTCGACGAAGTCGTGCTCTTCACGGCGGGCACGGTCGTGCTCGCCCTGGTCGTGCGCCAGGGCATCATGCTCCTGGACAACATCACCCTCACCCAGGAACTGGCCCAGAAGGAGAACCACTTCCGCTCCCTGGTCCAGGGTTCGAGCGACGTCATCATGATCGCCGCTCCGAACGGCATCCTTCACTACGTCAGTCCGGCCGCCTCCGGGGTGTACGGCCGGGAGGCCGATGAGCTCGTCGGCTCCGAACTGGCCTCGCTCATGCACCCCGAGGACCTGGGCCGCGTGGTCCACGAAGTCCGCAGATTCCTCACCGCGAACCCCGTCGAAGAGCCCACGACCCGCATCGAGTGCCGCTTCAAGTCCGGCGGCGGCGACTGGCTGAACGTGGAGTCCACGGTCAACCGTCACCAGGGCGGCCTCATCTTCAACAGCCGTGACGTCACCGAACGGGTCCGTCTGCAGGCGCAGTTGCAGCACAACGCCGAGCACGACCCGCTCACCGACCTGCCCAACCGCGCCCTGTTCACCCGCCGGGTCGGCCAGGCGCTCACCGGCCGCAGAGTCACCGACCGGGGCACGGCCGTGCTCTTCATCGACCTGGACGGCTTCAAGGCGGTCAACGACACCATCGGCCATCAAGCGGGGGACGAGCTGCTGATCCAGGCGGCCCGTCGCCTTCAGGAGGCCGTCAGGTCCGGAGATTGCGCGGCCCGGCTTGGCGGCGACGAATTCGCCGCGCTCATCGTGGGCGACGGCACCCGCGACCAGGCGGCGCGCGAGCAGCACATCTACGAACTCGCCGACCGTCTCAGAATCACCCTCTCCCAGCCCTACGCGATCGACGGCAACGACGTGCGCGTGGCGGCGTCCATCGGCGTGGCCTTCGCCGAACCGGGCATCGGCGCGGGCGAGTTGCTGCGCAACGCCGACCTTGCGATGTACCGCGCCAAGGCCGCGGGCAAGGGCCGCGTCGAGCTGTACGCCCCCCAGATGCAGGCCGATGTCGTACGCAAGGCGGAGCTGGCGACGCGGCTGCGCACCGCCCTGCACGACGGCGAGTTCGCGCTGCTCCACCAGCCGGTGGTCTCCCTGGACGACGGGCGCATCACGTCGGTCGCCGCCCAGGCGCGCTGGCGCTCGGCACAGGGCATCCTCTTCACCCCCGCCGAGTTCCTGCGCGTGGCCGACAGCGCGGACTCCCAGGAAGGTGCCCGCACCGCGGAGCTCGGCCGGTGGGTGCTTGAGGAAGCCGTCCAGCAGGCCGCCGAGCGCGGGCGCACGGGTCACGCGACGCCCGTCGCCGTCCGTATCAGCGCGCGGCGCCTCCTGGACCGCTCCATGCCGCTCGGCTCCATCGAGGCGCTCCTCACCCGGCACGGGCTGCCGTCCGGGGCGCTCATCATCGAGCTGGCCGACAGTGACCCGCGTGTCCCGCTGGACGATCTGGAGCGCCGTCTGACCTCCCTGCGCAGGCTCGGCGTACGCATCGCCCTGGACGGCTTCGGGAGCGGCTACGCGGCCATCACCGCACTGCGCCGGCTCCCCGTCGACGTACTGAAGCTGGACCGCAGCCTCATCGAGGGCGTCGTCGAGTCCGCGCGGCTGCACAAGATCACCGCCGGTCTGCTGCGCATCGCCACCGATCTGGGGCTGCGCTCCGTGGCCGATGGAGTCGATCTGCCGGAGCAGGTCATCGCCCTGCGCGCGATGGGCTGCACACACGGACAGGGCATGGCGTTCTCCGGGCCGCTCGACGAGTACCGCCTGCGGCGTGCGCTGTCGCTCGGCGAGTATCCGGTGCCGCTCGGGCCGGTGGAGCCGGTCTTCGCGGGCGGCCCTCCGTTGGCGTACGGAGGAGGTGTCGAGTCCTTCGCCCGCTCACATAATGAGACCCCCGTCCCACCTACTTGACAGGCACTGTGCGCTGGGGAGAGGGTCAATGCCATGCGCACCCGAATTCTCGTACTTGGAAAGCGCGTCGGCTGAAGCTGGGACTGACCGGTCCGAACACCGGAATCCCAGTACCCGCTCCGACGCGCTCCCCTCGCTTGCCTCACGGCACGAGGGGTTTTTTGTTGCACCGGCACCCGCCAAATCACCGCAAACACCCCGCAAAAACCCTTAGCTTCGAGAAGAGAATGCCGATGACCGAGCAGGCCACCGGGGCTCACCATCCGCAGCCGCGGCCCCGATCCTCAGGACAGCAGTCCGCCCCCGTCGAGCACGTCACGGGTGCGCAGTCCCTCATTCGTTCTCTCGAGGAAGTCGGGGCCGACACGGTATTCGGCATTCCCGGCGGCGCCATCCTTCCCGCCTACGACCCGATGATGGACTCCACTCGCGTCCGTCACGTCCTGGTCCGGCACGAGCAGGGCGCGGGCCACGCGGCCACCGGTTACGCGCAGGCCACCGGCAAGGTCGGGGTGTGCATGGCGACGAGCGGGCCCGGTGCCACCAACCTCGTCACGCCGATCGCCGACGCCCACATGGACTCCGTTCCCATGGTCGCGATCACCGGCCAGGTGGCCTCCAAGGCGATCGGCACGGACGCCTTCCAGGAGGCGGACATCGTCGGCATCACGATGCCGATCACCAAGCACAACTTCCTGGTCACCAAGGCGGAGGACATCCCGCGGACCATCGCGGAGGCCTTCCACATCGCCTCCACGGGCCGCCCGGGTCCCGTCCTGGTCGACATCGCCAAGGACGCCCTCCAGGCGCAGACCACCTTCCAGTGGCCGCCCACCCAGGACCTGCCCGGCTACCGCCCGGTGACCAAGCCGCACGCCAAGCAGATCCGCGAGGCCGCCAAGCTGATCACCGCCGCCAAGCGGCCCGTCCTCTACGTCGGCGGCGGCGTCCTGAAGGCCCACGCCACCGCCGAGCTGAAGGTCCTCGCAGAACTCACCGGAGCGCCCGTCACCACCACACTGATGGCGCTCGGCGCATTCCCCGACAGTCACAAGCTGCACGTGGGAATGCCGGGCATGCACGGAGCGGTCACCGCCGTCACCGCGCTGCAGAAGGCCGACCTGATCGTCGCCCTCGGAGCCCGCTTCGACGACCGTGTCACCGGCAAGCTGGACAGCTTCGCGCCCTTCGCGAAGATCGTCCACGCCGACATCGACCCGGCCGAGATCGGCAAGAACCGCGCCGCCGACGTGCCGATCGTCGGAGACGCCCGCGAGGTCATCGCCGACCTGATCCAGGCGGTCCAGGCCGAGCACACCGCGGGCCAGCAGGGCGACTACACCGCATGGTGGAAGGACCTCAACCGCTGGCGCGACACCTACCCGCTGGGCTACGACCAGCCCGAGGACGGCTCGCTCTCCCCCCAGCAGGTCATCGAGCGCGTCGGAAAGCTGGCCCCGGAGGGCACGATCTTCGCGGCCGGCGTCGGCCAGCACCAGATGTGGGCCGCCCACTTCATCGACTACGAGCAGCCCGCCACCTGGCTCAACTCCGGCGGCGCGGGAACGATGGGGTACGCGGTCCCGGCCGCGATGGGCGCCAAGGCCGGTCAGCCCGACCGCACGGTCTGGGCGATCGACGGCGACGGCTGCTTCCAGATGACCAATCAGGAACTGACCACCTGCGCCCTGAACAACATCCCGATCAAGGTCGCCATCATCAACAACGGCGCCCTCGGCATGGTCCGCCAGTGGCAGACGCTGTTCTACAACCAGCGTTACTCCAACACCGTGCTGCACAGCGGCCCCGAGGACATCGGCCCCAACAAGGGCACCCGCGTCCCGGACTTCGTGAAGCTGTCGGAGGCCATGGGCTGCGTGGCGCTGCGCTGCGAGCGCCCCGAGGACCTCGACAAGGTCATCGCAGAGGCCAATGCCATCAACGACCGCCCCGTCGTGGTCGACTTCATCGTCCACGAGGACGCCCAGGTCTGGCCGATGGTCGCCGCCGGCACCTCGAACGACGAGGTCATGGCCGCCCGCGGGGTCCGCCCCGACTTCGGCGACAACGAAGACGACTGAGACCGAGAGCGAAAGAGAGACCACGAGTCATGTCCACCAAGCACACGCTCTCCGTCCTGGTCGAGAACAAGCCCGGTGTCCTCGCCCGGATCACCGCCCTGTTCTCCCGCCGCGGCTTCAACATCGACTCCCTGGCCGTGGGCGTCACCGAGCACCCCGACATCTCACGCATCACCATCGTCGTGAACGTCGAGGACCTGCCGCTCGAACAGGTCACCAAGCAGCTCAACAAGCTCGTCAACGTCCTGAAGATCGTCGAACTGGAGCCGGCCGGCGCCGTGGCGCGCGAACTGGTCCTCGCCAAGGTCCGCGCCGACAACGAGACGCGCTCGCAGATCGTCGAGATCGTCCAGCTGTTCCGCGCCAAGACCGTGGACGTCTCGCCCGAGGCGGTCACCATCGAGGCCACCGGATCCAGCGACAAGCTGGAGGCGATGCTCAAGATGCTGGAACCCTTCGGCATCAAGGAGCTCGTCCAGTCCGGCACCATCGCGATCGGCCGCGGCTCCCGCTCCATCACGGACCGCAGCCTGCGGGCGCTCGACCGCTCGGCCTGACTGAGCCGGAACAGGCCGGTTCAGGCCAGAACAGGCCTGAACCGGCCGCAGGGCCCGCCCGCATACCGAGACCGTAAAACTTCCCTCCCCCGCCCGCCGTACGGTGGGTCGCAACACCAGCACACATAGGAGATTTCCAGTGGCCGAGCTGTTCTACGACGACGACGCCGACCTGTCCATCATCCAGGGCCGCAAGGTCGCGGTCATCGGATACGGCAGCCAGGGCCACGCCCACGCGCTGTCGCTCCGTGACTCGGGTGTCGACGTCCGTGTCGGTCTGCACGAGGGCTCCAAGTCCAAGGCCAAGGCCGAGGAGCAGGGCCTGCGCGTGGTGACTCCCTCGGAGGCCGCCGCCGAGGCCGACGTCATCATGATCCTGGTCCCGGACCCGATCCAGGCCCAGGTCTACGAGGAGTCCATCAAGGACAACCTCAAGGACGGCGACGCGCTGTTCTTCGGCCACGGCCTGAACATCCGCTTCGGCTTCATCAAGGCCCCCGAGGGCGTCGACGTCTGCATGGTCGCCCCGAAGGGCCCGGGCCACCTGGTCCGCCGCCAGTACGAGGAAGGCCGCGGCGTCCCGTGCATCGCGGCCGTCGAGCAGGACGCGACCGGCAACGGCTTCGCGCTGGCCCTCTCGTACGCCAAGGGCATCGGCGGCACGCGTGCGGGCGTCATCAAGACGACCTTCACCGAGGAGACCGAGACCGACCTGTTCGGCGAGCAGGCCGTGCTCTGCGGTGGCACCGCGGCGCTGGTCAAGGCGGGCTTCGAGACGCTGACCGAGGCCGGCTACCAGCCGGAGATCGCGTACTTCGAGTGCCTCCACGAGCTGAAGCTCATCGTGGACCTCATGTACGAGGGCGGCCTGGAGAAGATGCGCTGGTCGATCTCCGAGACCGCCGAGTGGGGCGACTACGTCACCGGCCCGCGCATCATCACGGACGCCACCAAGGCCGAGATGAAGAAGGTCCTGACCGAGATCCAGGACGGCACCTTCGCCAAGCAGTGGATGGACGAGTACCACGGCGGTCTGAAGAAGTACAACGAGTACAAGACCCAGGACGAGAACCACCTCCTGGAGACCACAGGCAAGGAGCTCCGGAAGCTCATGTCGTGGGTGAACGAAGAGGCGTAAGCCGTACGACGTGAGGGCCGGGACCGCAGTCCCGGCCCTCACGTCGATCACCGGAAGGGCCGTGGACGACGTCGTTGTCCACCCCGTCCAGCCACGGACGGGTGATCCTTCCACCGAGGCGTAAGACTCCCGTCAGGACGCCACTACACTGCTTTCAACATTCGCGTCAGGCCCACAGCGTCGTGCGTCTTCCACGCGGCTAGCACCCTCCACCGCATGCGGCCGTCGGGACGGCCGTCCGCATTGGACTTGTGAGGACTCACGTGAGCACTGCTGCCAACGGCAAACCGGTCGTACTCATCGCTGAAGAGCTGTCGCCCGCCACTGTCGACGCCTTGGGCCCGGACTTCGAGATCCGTCAGTGCAACGGCGCTGACCGCGCCGAGCTGCTGCCCGCCATCGCCGACGTGGACGCCATCCTGGTCCGCTCCGCGACCAAGGTCGACGCCGAGGCCATCGCGGCCGCCAAGAAGCTGAAGGTCGTCGCCCGCGCGGGCGTGGGCCTGGACAACGTGGACGTGTCCGCCGCCACCAAGGCCGGCGTCATGGTGGTGAACGCACCCACCTCGAACATCGTCACCGCAGCCGAGCTCGCCTGTGGCCTGCTCATCGCCACCGCCCGCAACATCCCCCAGGGCAGCCAGGCGCTCAAGGCCGGCGAGTGGAAGCGCTCCAAGTACACGGGCGTCGAGCTCGCCGAGAAGACCCTCGGTGTCGTGGGCCTCGGCCGCATCGGCGCGCTTGTCGCGCAGCGCATGAGCGCCTTCGGCATGAAGGTCGTCGCGTACGACCCGTACGTACAGCCCGCGCGTGCCGCGCAGATGGGCGTCAAGGTCCTCACGCTCGACGAGCTGCTCGAGGTCTCGGACTTCATCACCGTGCACCTGCCCAAGACCCCCGAGACGGTCGGTCTGATCGGCGACGACGCCCTGCACAAGGTCAAGCCCGCCGTCCGCATCGTGAACGCCGCGCGCGGCGGGATCGTCGACGAGGAGGCGCTGTACTCGGCGCTGAAGGAGGGCCGCGTCGCGGGCGCCGGTCTGGACGTGTACGCGAAGGAGCCCTGCACGGACTCCCCGCTCTTCCAGTTCGACCAGGTCGTCTGCACGCCGCACCTCGGTGCCTCCACGGACGAGGCGCAGGAGAAGGCGGGCGTCTCCGTCGCCAAGTCGGTGCGCCTGGCCCTCGCGGGCGAGTTGGTCCCGGACGCCGTGAACGTCCAGGGCGGCGTCATCGCCGAGGACGTGCGCCCCGGTCTGCCGCTCGCCGAGAAGCTCGGCCGGATCTTCACCGCCCTCGTGGGCGAGGTCGCCGCGCGGCTCGACGTCGAGGTGTACGGCGAGATCACCCAGCACGACGTGAAGGTGCTCGAACTCTCCGCGCTCAAGGGCGTGTTCGAGGACGTCGTCGACGAGACCGTGAGCTACGTCAACGCGCCTCTCTTCGCCCAGGAGCGTGGCGTCGAGGTCCGCCTCACCACGAGCTCGGAGTCCCCGGACCACCGCAACGTGGTCACGGTGCGCGGCACGCTGACCGGCGGCGAGGAGGTCTCGGTCTCCGGCACGCTGGCCGGACCCAAGCACCTGCAGAAGATCGTCGCCATCGGCGAGTACGACGTGGACCTGGCCCTCGCCGAGCACATGGTCGTCCTGCGGTACGCGGACCGTCCCGGTGTCGTCGGCACCGTCGGCCGTGTCCTCGGTGAGGCGGGCATCAACATCGGCGGCATGCAGGTCGCTCGCGCTGACGTGGGCGGCGAGGCGCTCGCCGTGCTCACCGTCGACGACTCGGTGCCGCAGTCGGTGCTCAATGAGCTGGCCGAGGAGATCGGTGCGGAGTCCGCTCGCGCGGTGAACCTCACGGACTAGTTGCCCCGCGGCTTCGCTGCCGGTTCATCACCGGCTTCGCCGAGTTCGTCCTCAAACGCCGGACGGGCTGGATAACTCCAGCCCGTCCGGCGTTTGGCGTTCGGCCTCAGACCAGGGCCCTCTCCGGCTCGGGCTCTGCGGCCTCCGCGGCTTCCGCGGGCTTGACCCGGCGCAAGGCCACCGCTGCCAGGACCGCCGCGGCGGCCAGGACCACCGCCCCGCTGAGCGCCGCGACATGCATCCCGCTGGTGAACGCCTCCCGTGCCGCGGCGGCCAGCGCTGAAGCCGCCTTGTCCGGCATGTGCTGGGCCACCGCAAGCGCGCCACCGAGCGTCTCGTGCGCCTCGGCCGGGGCCGCGTCCGGCATCTCGCTCCGGTAGACCGCGTTGCCGATGGAGCCGAGCAGGGCCATGCCGAGCGCGCCGCCGAACTCCTGGCCCGTCTCCAGGAGCGAGGAGGCGGAGCCCGCCTTCTCGGCCGGGGCCGAGCCGAGGGCCAGGTCGGTGAGCTGTGAGCCGATGACCACGGCGCCGCAGGCCAGGAGCCCGGCGGCGGCCAGGACCGTCCACATCGAGTCCGTGCCGGTCAGGGTCAGCAGGCCGAATCCGCAGGCCGAGACGGCGAAGCCGGACGAGACGACGTAGGCGCGGTTCATGCCCCGCTGCACCAGAGCCGTGGCGACCGGTGCGGCGAAGCCGATGAGGACCGAGGGGAGCAGCGCCCACAGCGCGGCCTCCATGGCGCTCTTGCCGAGGACGGACTGCAGATACTGCGTGGTGAAGTAGGCCGAACCCATCATCGCCAGGGTTGAGATGAGGTTCAGGAGGACCGCCGGGGCGAATCCGCGGCCACGGAACAGGGCGGGGGAGATCAGCGGGGACGCCGTGGTGCGCTGGCGGTGGACGAAGAGGGCGGCGAAGACGAGGCCGGCGGCGAGCGAGGCGACGTACGCGGGCTCCGGGCCCTCGGCGGCGATCTCCTTGAGGCCGTAGACGACGGGCAGCACGGCGGCCATGGACAGCGGCACGCTCAGCAGGTCGAAGCGGCCCGGCTTCGGGTCCTTGAACTCGGGGATGAGGACCGGGGCGAGCACCAGGAGCATCACCATCGCGGGCAGGTTGACCAGGAAGACCGAGCCCCACCAGAAGTGCTCGACCAGGACGCCGCTCATCACCGAGCCGAGCGCGATGCCGGCGACCATCACGCCGGTCCAGATGCCGATCGCCTTCGCGCGCTGTCCGGCGTCACGGAACATCGTGCGTACGAGCGCCATCGTCGACGGCATCAGGGTCGCGCCGCCGATGCCGAGGACCGCGCGGGCGGCGATGAGCAGCTCGGCGCTGTTGGCGTAGGCGGCGGTCAGGGAGGCCGCGCCGAAGGCGGCGGCGCCGAACATGAGCAGCTTGCGGCGGCCGATGCGGTCGCCGAGCGAGCCCATCGTCATCAGCAGTCCGGCGAGCACGAACGCGTAGATGTCGAAGATCCACAGCTGCTGGGTGCCGCTGGGCTCCAGGTCGGCGCTGATCGCGGGGACCGCGAAGTAGAGGACCGAGACGTCCATCGAGACCAGGAGCAGCGGCAGCATCAGGACGGCGAGAGCGGTCCACTCCTTGCGGCCCGCGCGCTCCGGGACCGTCGAATTCGCTTGTTCGTGCGTCGAGTTCGTCATGGGCAGGACTGTACGGACGTCTTAAACGCTTGTCTAGTACGCGTGTGTAAAACGATGGTCTGGGACGAACGTATGGATCGGGAGTAGGCTGCCCCGCATGGGACACCGTGAGGATCTGCTCGAAGGCGCCAAGCGCTGCCTGCTGGAGAAGGGGTTCGTGCGTACGACCGCGCGCGACATCGTGAAGGAGTCCGGGACCAACCTGGCGTCCATCGGCTACCACTACGGCTCGAAGGACGCGCTCCTCGTGGAGGCGTTCGTCGCGCTCGTCGAGAAGGCGGGCGGCGGCTTCGACGACACTCCCGGCGGAGAGAGCGCCACGAAGGACGGCTCACTGGAGCGATTCGAGGAGGTCTGGCAGAACGTCCTGCGTACGTTCCCCCAGTCCCGCTCCATCTGGATGCTGACCTTCGAGGTCATCACGCAGGGCGAGCGGCTCGCCGGAGTCCGCGAGCTCCTGGTCAAGGCGCAGCGGGAAGGGCGCAGCGGGCTCACGGCGGTGTTCACCGGAATCGAGGAGAGCGTCATCCCGGACGACGTGGTGGAGACAGAGGGCCGCTTCTATACGACGCTGCTCAACGGCCTGATGGTCCAGTGGCTCTTCGACCCGGATTCGGCGACCAGCGCCGAGCAGCTCACCGAGGGCATGAGGCGCGTGATGGGGCGGGCGTCAGAGGCCTGAAACGCCGATGGTGCGGGCGGCGTCGTGCCGCCCGCACCACCGTGGAGATGCCTTCAGGTCAGGCGCCGATGCCCCACTTGAGGCACGCCTCGGGGACGTAGCCCTTCACGTTCGTGCCGTTCGTGATGCCGTACTGCCACTTGGTGCTCGTCTTGCCGCACAGCGTGTACTTCTGCCCCGTGATCGACTTGCCGTCGTTGCAGAGGAAGCCCTTCTTGCCCTTGTTCCACTGACCCTTGGCGGTGGCGTTCACCTTCGCGTGGGTGCGCACCTTCACGGTCTGCTTGGCGGGAACGTTCGTGAGGCCGTTGAGGCAGCTGGGAGCCGCGGCGGCGGACACCGGCGCGGAGGGCGTCTGCGCCACGGCGATGCCGCCGGTGAGGGTGGTGCCGACAAGGGCGGCAGCGGCGACGGCGGGTCCCAACAACTTGAATTTCATTGGGTGTTCGTTCTCCCCTGTGGAGTTGCGTAAGTGGTCGGGGGAGACGTTATCCCGTCATGATCACGCCGGCCGCGTTCTGTGGCCGTGCCCTTACAGTCGTGACGCTTTCAGGACCATGTGCAGCAGCAGCCGGTCCTCGCCGTCGTCCAGGTCGAGGCCCGTGAGCTGCTCCACGCGCGACAGACGGTAGTAGAGCGTCTGGCGGTGGATGCCCAACTCCGCTGCCGTGCGCCCCGCTTGGCCCGCGCAGTCGAGGAACACCTCGGCAGTGCGGGCGAGTTCGCGGTGGGCGGGGGAGAGGAGTGCGCGGGCCACCGGGTCCTGGGCGGCCTCCGCGGGCAGGGAGGTGAGCAGGCGATAGGGGCCCACGTCCGACCACTGGGCCACCGGGGCGAAGCGTGGTTCGGCGCGGGCCGCGCGGGCCGCCGTCGAGGCCTCCCGCCAGGCGGCGCCGAGCTCGTCGAGGCCGTGCCGGGCG
>NZ_BAAAUG010000077.1:198761-220740 GCF_039533825.1 Streptomyces rectiviolaceus | reverse complement strand
CCCGCAGCAGCAGGGCGAGGTCCGCGCCCGCGCCGTCGGGCTCGTGCTCCCCGGCCGCCGCGGCGAGCAGCAGCAGGGCGCGGGCGTCGGCGGGCAGTTCGTCGATGCGGGCGGCGTAGTCGTCGAGGAGGTCTTCTCCGCCGGGCAGGGGATCGGGCAGCGAGGTGCGTCCGGCGAGTTGGTCGGGGGTGAGCGCCGCGACGAGGGCGGCGAGCAGCCGCGGGTTCCCCACGGCCTCGCGGATCAGCCAGGCGCCGACGACCGTGTCGGCCGGACCGTCGTGAGTGAACCGTTCGAGCAGAGCCGCGGCCGCGTTGTCGTCGAGCGGCCTCAGGCGCAGAGTGGCGAACCCTGCCAACTCGCCTGTCCCTGAGCGGTGTTCGGCGAGGGTGAGCAGCACGGCCACGGGTCTCTCGACGGGCAGGCGGCGCAGTTCCGCCAGGAGGGCGGACCGGTCCGCGGGGTGCCAGGTGTGCACGTCGTCGACGCAGACCAGCAGCGGGCCCTCCTGCGGCAGCGGCGCCGGGGCGGACAGCTGCACCGACGGGAGCTGACCACCGATCGCCCGCGCGTACTCCACCAGCGCGGTGCGACCGAGGCCGGGCTGCGCGGTCAGGACGAGCGCTCCGCCTCGCCCGGTCCGTAATCGCCCCACCAGGGATTCCACGGCCGCTGTCTCCGCGCCGCGTCCGTGGAGCTCGGGGAGCCTGAGCGCGCCGGGTACGGTCGTCGAAAGGGTCACGCCCGCACGTTACTTCCGCGTAACACGGCCCGGAAGCCCCACGTCCGCACGGCTGGGCACGCCCCCAACGGCCGCCTCGTCCGAGTGTGCACGGGCACAGTCCTCGAGCCGGGGGAGCCGGGGGAAGACACACGTCGTCCGCCGCCGGTTGACCGGCGACGGACGACGGGCCCCCATGACGGGTCATCAGGATCAGGAGTCGTGAGGGCAGTTGCCCCGGTACTCCTCGATGGTGAGGCTCGGCCTCGGCAGCGGGCAGAGGAACTGCTCGTAGCGGGTGTCGTCGTCGATGAACCGCTTCAGCCAGGAAATGCTGTACTTCGCGATCGTCGTGTTGGACGAGTTGGGCGTGAAGTGGGAGGCGCCATTGAGCTCCAGGTACGCCTTGTCCAGGCTGCTCGGCAACGACTGGTAGAACGGCTCGGAGTGACTGCCGACGGGAGCGACGGTGTCACCGTCCGCGCCGACCACGAGCGTCGGTGTCCGCAGCTCGGGCCAGGTCGTGTCGGTGTTCCAGCCGGTCAGCGGGATCGCCGCCTTCAGCGAGGTACGGCTCTTGGCGGCCTCCAGGGTTCCTCCGCCGCCCATCGAGTGCCCCATCACGCCGAGCCGGGAGGCGTCGATCCGACCCCGCACCGAGCTCGTCCTGGTCAAGTAGTCGAGCGCGGAGAGGAGTTGACGCCCCCGGCTGGCGGGCTGGTCGAGCGTGGTGAGGGTGTCGATGGTGAAGACCACGAACCCTTGGGAGGCGAGCCGCGGGCCGAGCCAGGAGATGCTCGACTGGTACGCGGTGAAGCCCGGGGAGATGACGACCGCGCCGAAGGTGCCGTCGGCGGTGGACGTCGGGTAGTAGACGGTGCCGCCGCCGAAGCCGGACACACTCAGCGAGGAGACGTTGGTCTGCGAGACGGCGTAGGAGCCGCGCGAGGCCTCGATGCTGGACACGGTCGGTTCGGGGCCACGCTCGTAAGGATTGTCGGCGGCGGCCTGGGCGCCGGGCGCGAGGCCGGTGCCGAAGAGGCCCGCGGTGGCGACCGCGGCGGCCAGAGCTGCCCGCACCACTGGGCGGGAGAAGACGTGCAGGCGCACGGAGGGGTCCTCTCGATCGTGGCGGAGCCACGCGGGAGGAGGGAGATACACCCGGGTGGAGACCGCCGTGTTCGTTGGCGGTCCCCACCGTGGCGGTACTGACAGGGTGCCGACATCGGCGAAATCACCGGTGTCGCAGGGATGCCAGCCGGGCCGTCCGGGTCAGCCAGGTCAGCCGCGCAGGGGACCCTCGCAGCTGTAGTCCGACGTCCCGGCGCGTCCGTTGGTCCAGATGTCCACGTCGCCGAAGGTGCAGTTCATGTCGGCGAGATTGTTGTCGCCGCCCGCGGCGCGGTCGAGGATGAAGTAGTCGACGGTCTCGGACATGTCCTTGAAGACGAGGTCGGGGTCTGCCGCGTCGCCGAGGTTCGCGGTGATCCGGCCCGTGCACACGAACCTCGGGCGCGCGGGGGCGCTGGTGGAGCGGCAGTCGGGCGTATTGCCGGTCGTCGCGACGAACGAGGAGCGGACCTGGCCGGCCGTGCTGTCGCGCAGCTTCCCGACGGGCACGTACTCGGTGTCGGGGACGAACAGGTCGTCGACGTGCGCGATCTGCTTGTCGAGGAACGCGTCGTAGGCGCTCTGCAGCCCCGCGTCCCGGCCGAGGCGGTCGCGCCAGGCGTCGAAGGCACCCGGGTCGTCGGAGCGCAGGTAGCGGTACATCTCCTTGATCAGCGCGGGGCGTTCGGTCCACAGGAACTCGAAGAAGGCGCCCGCGTAGTCGTAGAAGCGGAAGCCGTCCCCGTCGTAGGTGGCGTGCAGCAGCCGGTCCACGCTCATGCGCGGACCGCCGCCCGCGGTGTCGTCGATGATGCCCTGGATCAGGGACTTGCGGACCTTGATGCCGTCGTCGCGCGTGGCGCCGTCGAAGAACTCCGCCGTGCCCTCGTCCATCGCGGTCGTCCGGTCGCCCTCGTACCAAGACCCCTCACCGAAGAAGCCGGGCACCGCCCAGCGGCCGTTGAGGTAGTGCGTGTACTCGTGACGGAACAGCTCCTCGAGCGTCAGCGAGGAGTCCTGGGGGACGCGCCGCTGATAGGTGTAGAAGGTCGCGCCCCTCTCGATGTAGACGCCGCCGTTGTCGGTGCCCATGCCGGTCAGCAGCGGATGGAAGTTCTCGTAGTCGGCGCGCGAGGCGTACAGGACGGTGTTCAGGCTGGTGTTGGGGTCGCCACCGAGCGGTTCCTGGGTGCCGACGACGCGATGGAACTGGGCCTTGACCTGCTTGCTCGCGTAGTAGAGCTGGTCGACGGTGTCACGGTCGAGGGCTGTCCTGACCTTCATCCCTCCCCCGTCGTACGCGTAGGTCTGCGGGAAGAGGCGGCGCTCGATGTCGCCCTTGCACACCTTGTACGGCTTGCAGGCGTCGAACTCGATCAGCCAGGTGACGACCTTGGCCCACGGCGCGCTGCCGTCACCGAAGTTGCGGGCGGTGGTGTCAAGGAGCGGGCCGAGCCCGGCGACGATCTCGGTGCGCAGGGCGTCGATCTGGCCGAACCGGCCGTACTCGCTCACCGCGTCGCGCACCACCCAGGCGTTGGGCTTGCCCTTGAGGTGGGTGTATCCGGCGAACGCCTTGAAGGCGGCTCGGTAGGAGGCATCGGCGGACACCGCGGCGCGGAAGGCGGCGTCCTGGTTGCCGGGGTAGACACCGAGGTAGTTCAGGCTGAGCGCGGAGAGCGCAGCGCCGGCCCAACGGGTGTCCTGGGCGGTGTCGGGGTGGGCGGCGTCCATGGTCGCCAGGACCCGCTTGACGAGCGGGAGTTGGTGTTGGCGCAGCCCCGTCGCACTGGCCGCGGTCAGCGCCTCGCGGAGCGTCTCGGCGTTGGAGCGGGTGACGTCGAAGGCGTGGGCGGCCGTGCCGAAGGCGTCCACGGCCCTTCGCATGGCGGCCAGGGTCCTCGGGTCGGTGATGTCGACCTCGTCGTGCGAGAAGGCCTGGTAGGAGACGGCATGCAGGTAGGTGAACATCTCGAGCAGGTGGCTGCCGTTGGTGCCGTCGTGAGACGCGGAGAGCTGGGTGACGCGCTCGGCGACGGCCTGGATGTGCGCGCGTGACATGACCGGGGCGAGGCGCTTGTCCCAGGTCCAGATGAGACCACGCAGACAGCCGTCCGCGGTGACGGCCGGATCGGCGAGGAACGCGGTGAATTCCGCGGGAGACAGGCCCGTGACGCCGTCGAGCGTGCACGGCACCGATGCGTCGCCGCCGGTGGCGCGGGGCACGTCGGCCGTGGCCTTCGCCTTCTTCGTACGAGGGCCGGGGACGCGGCCTTCGGTGAGTCCGCCGGGAGCGGGGAGCTTCCAGGTGGCGGACTTCGGGGCGGTGGCACGGCGGTCGACCCGGTCGAACGGGCTCGGCGCCTCGGGTCCCGGCGCGGCGGGCGAGGCGGCGGCTCCGCGCTGGGCGGGGGCGGGAGCTGGAGCGGGGGCGTCCGCGCGAACGGCCGGTGCGGCCGTGGCGCACAGCGTCACGGATATCGCCGCGGCGACCACGGATCTGCGCAGGGTTCGGGGCTGGTGCACGACAGGCTCCTGGTGTGTGGGAGGTGTGGCAAGCAGTGCGTGCGCATGGCGCGGAGGGACTTCCCTGCTTCAACTGCCGGGCAATCAGCGGTCCTTGAGGAGCAGGGGTTACGCCATGTGATACGTAACGTAGTAATGTGAAATTGTACTGACAACCCCTCAGACACCGGGACGATTCTCAACTCGCCGGTCGATCAAGGCCGTTCGCGCCGCTTGCCCTCGCTCCCGTTGGTAGCCTGCCGCGCGTGGCAGACGAGGCGTACGAGAATCCAAGGCTGGCGGCGCTCTACGATCCGCTCGACGCGGACCGCGGCGACCTGGACGTATATGCCGATGTGGCAGCGGAACTGAAGGCACGTCAGGTGCTCGACGTGGGCTGCGGCACGGGCACGTTCGCGCTGCTCCTTGCCGACAACGGCCTCCGCGTGACCGGCGTCGAACCGGCCGCGGCCTCCCTCGCTGTCGCGCGGGCCAAGCCCGGCAGCGAGCGCGTGCGGTGGATCCGCGGCGACGCGACGGCGCTCCCCGAGATGCGGGTGGACCTGGCCACCATGACCGCAAACGTGGCCCAGGCGATCGTGGACCCGAAGGTGTGGGAGAGCAGCCTGCGCGGCATCCACGCCGCCCTGCGGCCCGGCGGCCACCTCGTCTTCGAGACCCGCGACCCGGCCCGGCGGGCGTGGGAGGAGTGGAACCGCGCCGCGACGCACCGCACGGTCACCGTCGAGGGCATCGGTGACGTCGAGACCTGGGTGGACGTCACCGACATCAGCCCGCCGCTGGTGTCCTTCCGCCACTCCTACGTCCTCACCGCGACCGGCGAGACCCTCACCTCGGACTCGACCCTGCGCTTCCGCGAGCGCGCCGAGGTGGCCGCCTCGCTCGCCGCGCACGGCTACGTCGTGGACGAGATCCGCGACGCCCCGGACCGCCCGGGCAGGGAGTTCGTCTTCATCGCCCGGAGCTCTGAGGGCAGGTCAGCGCAGGGTCATCCGATACGTCAGCGGCGAACGGCCGGTGATCAGTACCCGGATGCCGTCCGGGGTGAGTGAGCCGTTCATCCAGGTGTAGCGCTCCCCCGGCTCGACCACGGGAGGCTGCTTGCCGCCCTTTCCGTTGCCAGGACCGAAGGTGATCCGGTCGTCGCCGACCGTGTAGCTCGCCTCGCCACTGACGAGCTGGTAGGTGTCATGGGCTCCGGCGACGGGCTCCAGGCCCTCCCCCGACAGCTCTCCGCCCCGCCGGAAACACAGTTCGAGAGCCAGCGGCACCGCGGACTGAGACACGTCGAAGGCCAGGTCCCAGCCCCCGTCATCCGTCTCGCGCACCAGGATCTCGGTGCGCAGGGCCCGGTAATCCTTGGGCCGGTGCGGGAAGTCCATCGCCGACCAGAAGCGGCCGTCGTCGGTGAGCGGGTAGAGCCCGTCCTTGCGGCGGTGGCGGCGTGGCAGCGGTTGGTGGAAGGCCGCACGGACCTCCGCGTGCAGCCGCCACGCGTCTCCCCGCCGTTCGAGATCCTCGGACCGGAAGGGTCCGAGCGAGAAGAACTGCGGGGACAGCCGCAGCGAGTCGAGGATCGCGGCGCCTTTGCGCATCTTGAAGAACGTGGGGTTGGTGGAGAGACCCGATGAGATGGCGTGCACCTCGGGCAGGTCCGTGCCGCCGAAGATGCTCGCCGTGCGCTCGCCGCGGCGGACGCGCACGAGACCGCAGCTGTCGTCGTGGTGCTCGAAGTCGGTCGGCAGCGCCTTCACCGCCGGCAGCGCGCGGGCCAGCTCGGGCCGGTCGAGGACCTCGGCGAGCCGGTCGCCCAGCGGGGTCTCGCCGAAGGTCTGCCCGGCGCCGCGCTCCCGCAGCAGCTCGGCGACCGCCGCGAACGTTCCGTTGCCTTCGCGGATCGCCAGCTCCCGGTACTGGAGCCAGAACTCGGGCAGTTGGCGCAGCGCCGCCTGGTCCTGGCGCCGCGAATGGACGGACTCCACCTCGCCGTTGGGCTCGGTGACGTAGAGCGAGGCGGTGAGGTTGTCCCGTACGTGTGCGTACAGGTCGGGCCTGGCGTGGAAGCGGGCGATGGTCAGCAGGGCCGGGTTGGTCACCACCGCCGAGTAGGTAGGACTGCGCTCGCTGTACTCGCCGCCCGGGAGCTGGTCGATGCCCTCCGCGAGCCAGGCGTCGATGCGCCGGGGGTACGAGGCGTCGGGCCAGCGCCGGTGGACGCGGGAGAGCGCGGAGCACACCAGCCAGCGGTGGTTGGCGGTGTGCACACCGCCGTTCGCGAGGCCGGGTCCTGCCTTGCGCAGGATCCGCTCGATCGTGCCTCGCAGCTTCGTGGTGGACCGTTCGCCGTCCTTGTCGAGGAGGGCGTAGGCGATGTTGAGGTCGACGACGGAGAAGGCGGTGTCGGGCGGTGAGTGGACGGCGCCCTGGTCCCACAGCCCGTCGTCGAACTGCTCGTCGGCGAGGGCGTCCGCGAGCTTGCCCATCGGGACCAGGAGCGCGCCGTCGTGGTGGTACGCGGATGCGGCGTGCACATGGACGGAGGTGAGGGTGCGCAGGCTCCGGGCGGCGACGCGGGCCTTGCCCAGGTCGCGCAGCTCGGTGATGTTGCCGTCGTAGGTGTCGAGGACGGCGGCGGCACGCTCATCGGCCGCGGTGGTGAGGAGGCCGATGAACTCCGCGTCCTGCGGGGACTGTTCGGACGTGGCGCCGTCCGCCGCTGCCGCGGTCCGGCCGGAGACGGCCCCGATCCCCGCTGCGGTGGCCGTGGCGGAGGTGGCGAGGAAGGTCCTGCGGGCTATCACGCTGTCTCCCCTTGGGGCAGGCGTACGTTGCGTACGTCGATGGCGGTGAGCGCCAGGGCCAGCGGCCCCGGCACGAGGAACGCGAGCGGCAGCATCATCCAGGCGCAGAGCGCGCCCGCCGCGAGGGCGAGCAGGACCAGGGCGCTGCCGCCCACGTCCCGCGCCGAGTCACCGGCGGCACCGCGCACCGCGGCGCGCCAGTCGCTGAACGATTCGGGGCGGGCGCAGGCGCGCAGGCCCACGATCACGGCGCACGCTCCGATCGCCGTGGCCGTCACGGCGAAGACGCGGGCACCCGGAAGACCCGCCCCGGCGAGCGCCAGATCGGCCGCGAACAGCAGCACCCCGGCGAGGGCGACCGCACCCGCGGCAAGGTCACCGGGACGCAGCCGTTCACGCAGCAGCGCCAAGTACCGCCGCGCCGTGGCGGGTTGGCCGTCCCCGGTGCCGCGCACGACGGCGCAGGCGGTGGAGAGCGCGGCAGGGGCGGTGATCAGCGGCAGACAGGCGAGCGCCGTGACCACGCCGAGGGCAAGGACATCCGCGAACAGGGTCATCCGCGGCCCGAATATCTCGCCCGTCTCGCGGGCCCGCGCGCTCATCCCTTGACCCCGGAGTTGGCCATGCCCTCGACCAGGAAGCGCTGGAAGGCGAGGAAGAACAGCACGATCGGCAGGAGCGCGATCACCGACATGGCGAACATCGGGCCGAACGCCGACTGGCTGGAGGCGTCCACGAACGACCGCAGTGCCAGCGTCAGCGTGAACTTCTCCGGCGAGAAGAGATAGATGAGCTGGGTGAAGAAGTCGTTCCACGTCCAGATGAAGGTGAAGATCGCCGTGGTGATCAGGGCGGGCCTGGTGAGCGGCAGGACGACCAGGAAGAAGCTCCGGAACGGACCGCAGCCGTCGATCCTGGCGGCTTCCTCCAGCTCGCGCGGCAGTCCGCGCATGAACTGGACGATGAGAAAGACGAAGAAGGCCTCGGTGGCGAGGAACTTCGGCAGGATCAGCGGCCAGTAGGTGTTCACCATGCCGAGCTGGTTGAAGATGATGTACTGCGGGATCAGGATGGCGTGGTGCGGCAGCATGATCGTCGCGATCATGAAGGCGAAGAGCGGCCCCCGGAAGCGGAAGCGCAGCCGGGCGAAGGCGTATGCGGCGAGCGAGCAGCTCAGGACGTTGCCGAGGACCGCGCCGCTCGCGATCAGCAGGGAGTTGGAGAGCAGCCGCCCGACGGACACGTCGTCCACGCCGTCGAGGGCGGTGGTGTAGTTCGACCACTCCAGCTTGCTCGGCAGCAGGTTCAGGCTCGCGATCACCTCGTCGGCGGGCTTGAGCGACGTGGCGACGAGCCAGGCCAGCGGATACAGCATCACCAGGAGAGCGGCCAGGCATCCGGCGTGCAGCGCGACCCTGCGCCAGGGAAAGGACCGTCGGCCCGCGGTGGTGGCAGTGGTGGTGGTCATCGCTCCCCCTCGTTCGCGTAGAAGACCCAGGAGCGCGAGGTGCGGAAGAGCACCGCGGTCACGGCTCCGATGGCGATCAGCAGGACCCAGGCCATGGCGGAGGCGTAGCCCATGTGGGAGGCGACGAAGCCGCGGTCGTAGAGGTAGAGCGTGTAGAAGAGGGTGGAGTCGGCGGGGCCGCCCTTGCCGCCGCTGACCGCGAAGGCCGGGGTGAAGACCTGGAAGGCCTGGATGGTCTGGAGCACCAGGTTGAAGAAGAGCACCGGCGACAGCATCGGCAGCGTGATGGAGATGAACTGCCGCTTGCGGCTCGCCCCGTCCACCGCCGCCGCTTCGTAGAGCTCGACGGGGATCTGCTGCAGGCCCGCCAGGAAGATGACCATGGGGGCGCCGAACTGCCAGACCGTCAGGAGCGCCACAGCGAGAAGGGCCCAGCCGGGCTTGTTGACCCAGCCGCCGGTGTGGATGCCGATGTCCGACAGGAGGTTGTCGACGGTGCCACCGTCGTTGAAGACCGCCCGCCACACCAGGGCGATCGACATGGACGCACCGAGCAGCGAAGGGGCGTAGAAGGCTGACCGGTAGAAGGACTTGCCGCGCTTCATGGACTTCAGGGCGAGGGCGACGGCGAGCGCGAGCGCCAGTTGCAGCGGCACGGCGATGACGACGTACATCAAGGTCGCGCCGACCGAGCGCCAGTAGCGCGGGTCCTCGGTGAACATCTGGACGTAGTTGCGCAAGCCCACCCAGCGCGGGGCATTGAATAGGTCGTAGTCGGTGAAGGACAGATACAGCGAGACGGCCATCGGAAGCAGCGTCAGGACGACGGCGCCGAGCACCCAGGGCGAGAGGAACACCCATGCGGCGCCCTCGCGCCGGAGCCTGCCGCGCTGTCGCGGCGGCGGTGCGGGGGTCTTCGTCCGCACGGTCTTCGCTGGTATGTCGGTGGTGGTCATGACCTCAGCTCCGCCTTCGCCTCGGTGATGAAGTCCTCTGCGGCCTCGCGGGGTGTCATCTGCTCGAACGACACCTGGTCGTAGTCGCGCTGGAAGGTGGTCTGCAGGGAGTTGTCGCCGGTGGGCGGGGCCTTCGGCGGGGCTTTGAGGGTGCCGTCGACGGAGTCCTGGTAGTCGGCGACGGTCTTGTCGAAGTCCTTGAGTTCAGGGCCGATGTCGTCGCGGATCGGCTCGTTGACGGGGATGCCGCGGGAGGCGCCGAGTATCGCCGCCGCCTTCTCGTCATTGATCATGAAGTCGATGAACTCGGCCGATTCCTCGGGGTGTTCGGTGCTCGCCGCGGCGCCCATGAACATCGAGGGCTTGAAGTACTGGCCGGGTGTGCCGTCCGCGCCCGACGGCATCGGGGCGAGGGTCAGCTCTTCGCCCACGATCGCCGTGTATCCGCTGGCGGGCGCGTCCCAGTTGAAGTCGGACATGGCTGTGCCGCGGGCCAGCGGCTGGTTCTCGACCGATCCGTCGAGCTGTGTGGTCTGCTCGGCGGCCGACACCGCGCCTTCCCGCCGCAGCTTGTCGGTGAAGGTCCACCAGCGGGTCAGGTCATCGGCCGTGAAGCCGAGTCCGCGGTCCTTCGTGTAGAGGACCTTGCCCTGGCCGCGCAGCCACACCTCGAAGCAGTCCTCGCTCTGTCCGGGGTCGACGGAGCCCGGCTTGCCGGTCTTCCTCGCCAACGCCCGCATGGCGTCGGCCCATTCGCCCCAGGTCCAGCCCTTGCTCGGGAGTGTCACCCCGGCTTCCTTCCACTGCTTGGCGTCGTACACGACGGCCTCGGTGCCGCGGCCCTGCGGGATCGCGTACTGAGTGCCGTCCACGACGCCGGTGGCGAGGAGGCCGGGGTCGATCTCGTCGGTGCGCAGCGCCTTCTTCTGCTCCGCGAGGTCGAGGAGGATGCCGCCGGACGCGTACTGGTCGATCTGCCGGTAGTCGAGCTGCATCACGTCGGGGGCGTCGCCGCCCGCCGCCTGGGTGGCCAGCTTCTGCTTGTACGCCTCGTAGCCCGCGAACGAGGTCTGCACCTCGACCCCGGGGTGCTCCTTCTCGAACAGCGCGACGGCTTCCTGGGTGCGGGCCGCCCGGTCGGGGTTGCCCCACCAGGTGTAGCGCAGAACGGTCTTGCCGCCGCCGCTCGATTCGTCCGAGCCGCCGCAGCCGGTGAGCAGCACGCTGAGCGTGAGCACCGCGACCGTCGCGCAGGACCACTTTGTCCTGTTTCCGGGCATGCCGATGACACCTCTCCTCTCTGGTTTCTTGACGGGGTTTTTTGTAGAGGGGGCGGTTACTCGCCGTGGTACGGGAGCGTGGTGCCCGGCAGTTCGTATTCGTCGCGGCGCCCGCACATGCCGTACCCACCGAGGCGGGAGGGGCGGCTGTCGTACGAGCCCGATCCCGCGAGGTAGTCGGGGCTGCCGGACTCCAGCGCGTCGAGCTGGGCGCCGGTGCGCTCGGCGGTGGCAAGAGCCCCGGCCCGCCACAGCTCACGCCAGGTGGGGACCTTGTCCCGCACGAGCCGGGCCGCTGCCTGCTGGAACTCCAGGTAGGGGCCGTTGTCCCCGGCCCTCAGCGCTTCGCGCAGCGGCAGGTATCCCTCGACGGCCAGGTCACGCCGTTTGCGGGCGGCGGCTTCGGCCTCCGGGCCCTCCTTCGCGGGCAGCCTCGCAGCGGCCGCGTACCGCTCGGGGTCGGCGAGCACGTCGGGCGGGAAGGTGAAGACGGCGTCCCCGGCCTCGGGCAGGCCGCTGTTCTGCATCAGGACCGTGATCCGCAGGTCGCCGCCCTGCACCATGCGGTGCACGGTGCCGGGAGTGAACCACGCGACCGAGCCCGCTTCCAGGGGGACCTCGCGGTAGCCGTCGGGGCTGAGCGTCTGGACGGCTCCGCGGCCACCGGTGACGACATACGCCTCCGTGCACACCAGGTGCAGATGGGGGCTGCCGCCGCAGACGCCGTCGGCGGCCTCCCAGGTGTAGGCGCTCAGGTGGGAGAGGCCGACGGCTCCGGGCAGCGGGTGCGGAAGGCTCACCATGTCAGTCCCTTCAGGTGCGTGGCGACGCGGTCGCGGTCCCAGGCGCCGTCGGCGACCACCACGCGGTAGCGGTAGGTGAAGGACGCGCCGGGGGCCAGCTCGAACTCCTCGAAGAACGCCCAGGAGAAGGCGACGGTCGGGATGGGCTCGGAGCGGACGAACCAGTGCGAGTCATGGATCGCGCTGGCCTTGTCGAGGTTCTCCGGCGCGTGCGCGAAGACGAGCGTGGAGTGCGCGTCGACGTCGTCGTGCTCGGCGGTGAAGGCGAGCCAGGGGCCCTGGGTGCCCATCAGCTCACCCGTGTCCTTCTCGTCGTCCTCGTCGTCCTCGTCGTCGGGGCCGAAGGCGGCGCCGCCGGTGAAGTCGCGCGGCCCGCGCCACTGCAGGCCCGTGTATCCGGCCATCTCGCGTCCCGCTGTCGTGGGCGAGCCGAAGTGCAGGGGCTCGTCACGGATGTTGGTCAGGCGGATCGACCAGTCCAGGGCCCAGGATCCGGCTTCCTCGTCGACCGAGTGGACGGTGATGCCGCGCTCTTCCCTGGCCCATTCCTGGCCGCCGTTCTCGATCCAGGTGAGCTCTTCGGCGAGGCTGAGGCGGTCGTCCTCGACGTCCAGGACGGAGAAGCCGTCGTGGCGCATGGATCCGACCCGCTCCGGCAGGCGCAGATAACCCTCGCCGTGGACATAGCAGTTGCCGCCCCAGAAGTTCTGCCCCGACAGGTGGCTCGCGGTCATCTGAAGGCCCTTGTGCCAGCGGTGGTCGTTCGGGCGGTATCCCGAGACCTGGTGGCCTGCCAGGGTGCGCAGGGGGTGGATGTACGGCTTGCGAGCCTCGAAGGGGTCCGGGTCGGGTGCGTAGACGTAGCTGAGCAGCTCGACACCGCCCGACCTGACGGTGATCCGCTCGCCGTGGGTGTGGGTGACCTGAATCGTCATCGCTCGGGGCTCCAGTCCGGGTGGCTGCCGTGCATGGCCGGGTAGTAGGGGTCACCGGCGGCGATCTCGCCCGCGAGCACCGGCTGTCCGGTGAACGCCGACTTGTAGAGCGCGGCGGCGAATTCGAGGGTGCGGCGGGCTTCGGCGCCGCTGCCCGGCGGCCGTACGCCCTGCTCATGGGCGTCGAGGAGGGCGCCGAGCTGGGCGGCGTGCGAGCTGGGCACATCGGCGGCGGGCGTGCGCCAGGCCTCGGCGCGCCCGGCATCGACGTGCGGGGCCGGGGTGTAGGCCCAGTCGCCGTTGGAGTGCCCGTACAGGTGCGTGAGTTCGACCGTCGCGTCGGCGCAGTCGACACGGATGCGGCTGACCTCGTCCGGGGACAGGACGCTGTTGACGACGGTGGCGAGCGCGCCGCTCTCGAAGCGCACCAGGGCGGTCGAGACGTCCTCGCTCTCGGTGTCGTGGACGAGGCGGGCCGCCATGGCGCGGATCTCGGTCCAGTCGCCGAGCAGGTGCAGGAGCAGGTCGAACTGGTGGATGCCGTGTCCCATGGTGGGGCCGCCGCCCTCGCTCTCCCACCGGCCACGCCAAGGCACCGCGTAGTAGGCGCTGTCCCGGTGCCAGGTGGTCTGGCAGTGCGCGACCCGGGGCGAACCGAGCTCGCCGCTCGCGATCAGCTCACGGGCGTGGACGGCGCCCGAGCCGTAGCGGTGCTGGAAGACCACCGAGGCGTACGTTCCCGATGCCTCCTCGGCGGCGGCGATCTCGTCGTACTCGGCGAGCGAGAGGCACAGCGGTTTCTCACAGAGCACCCACGCGCCCGCCTTCAGCGCGGCCACGGTCTGGTTCCGGTGCAGCGACGGCGGGGTGCCGATCAGGACCAGGTCGGGGCGGACCGCGTCGAGCATCGCGTCGAAGTCGGCGTAGCCCTCGACGTCCATGCCCAACTCCCCCGCCTCCGCCCGGAAGGCGGCGAGGCGGGCCGGGTCGACGTCGACGGCCGCTCTCAGCTCGATCCGGTCGGAGTGGGCCCGCAGGGCGGGCAGGTGACTGCCGGTCACGATGCCGCCGGTGCCGACGACGGCGGCACGTAGACGGGTGGGGGTGGAGGACATACGGTCTCCTCGAACGAGCTTAGAAAGCGCTTGCACCGGTGCCGACCCTAGGCATCGCGGGAATGTCAGGACAAGACCTCGGAGCCGAAATCTGAAACGACTCAATATGTGGACAGCGAACGTTTCCCGCCGACTGCCCGCCGCCCCCGCGCCGACCAGGAAATTCATCGCCGCCGGTGGAGATCCCCCAAGGGGGCGAAGCGGCCCGTTCGTTCAGACCCTCTTGTCCGGCACGGTCGCACCTGCAACGGTTGCCGCGCGATCACCGCCCGCCGTGCCGCCCGCCTCCGGACACCCCGCCCCGCACGTCTTTCTCCCCGAACGGAATCCCGCATGCCCTTCGACACCACGCGCCGTCGCCGCTGTGCCGTGGTGGGACTCGGCGCCCGCGCCCAGCTCTTCACCGAGGCGCTCGCCGGTCCCTACGCGGACCGGATCGACCTTGCCGGCTTCTGCGATGTCAACACGCACCGCATGGCCGTCCACAACGACTGGATCGCGACCGCCCACCCCGGCCGCCCACCCGTACCCACATACTCCGCGGACGGCTTCGAGGACATGCTGCGCCGTGAACGCGTGGACCTCGTCGTGGTCTGCACCGTCGACCACCTCCACGACCACTACATCGTGCGGGCCCTCGAAGCGGGCTGTGACGTGGTCACCGAGAAGCCGATGACCACGACCGCGGAGCGCGCCCGCCGCATCCTCGACGCCCAGCGCCGCACGGGCCGTGAGGTCCGCGTCGCCTTCAACTACCGCTACAACCCGGTGCACTCCGCCGTGCGCGAGCTCATCGCGGACGGCGCGATCGGCGAGGTCGGCTCGGTGCACTTCGAGTGGCTGCTCGACCTGCGGCACGGCGCGGACTACTTCCGCCGCTGGCACCGCGACAAGGCGAACTCCGGCGGCCTGATGGTGCACAAGGCCACCCACCACTTCGACCTGGTCAACTGGTGGCTCGGCGCGCGGCCCGAGACCGTCTACGCGCAGGGCGGGCTCTTCTTCTACGGCGACGACGCGGGCAACCGCCGCGGCCTGGCCCGCGACTACGCCCGCGCCCATGGCTCGTCCGCCGCCGAGAGCGACCCCTTCGCCATCCGCCTGGCCGACTCGTCCGTGCTCAGCGCCCTGTACCTGGACGCCGAGGCGGAGGACGGCTATCACCGCGACCAGAACGTGTTCGGCCCCGGGGTGAGCATCGAGGACGACATGGCGGTCCTCGTGCGCTACTCCTCCGGCGCGACCCTCACGTACCACCTCACCGCGTACGCACCCTGGGAGGGCTATCGCATCGCCTTCAACGGCAGCGAGGGACGCATCGAACTCCTCGTGGAGGAATCCACCTGGACGCGCCCCGATGTGCGGACCGAGGGTGCGAGCGCCGTGATGCACGGGGCGGCGGTCGGGGACGAGGCAGGCCGTACGCAACTGCTGCTGCGCCGCTTCTGGGAGGAGCCGCGGGAAGTGAAGGTGCCCACGGGCGAGGGCGGGCACGGCGGCGGGGACGTGCGCATGCTGGCCGACCTCTTCGGCGAGCGGGGCCCCGGCGACGCGGACTCCCTGGGGCGCGCGGCGGACGCCGGTGACGGAGCCCGCTCCCTGGCCACGGGCCTCGCCGCGAACCAGTCCTTCGTCACGGGGCTGCCGGTCGACGCACGGAGCCTCATGGATGGCTGAAAGGACGTCCGGGCCGACCCGTGAGGGCCGGCCCGGACGTGACGATCAGAGAACTCAGGCTCAGACGAGGTCGAACCGGTCGAGGTTCATGACCTTGACCCAGGCCGCGACGAAGTCCTTCACGAACTTCTCCTTCGCGTCATCGCTCGCGTAGACCTCGGCGAGCGCACGCAGCTCGGAGTTCGAGCCGAAGACGAGGTCGGCGCGGGTACCGGTCCATTTGACCGCGCCGCTCGCGTCACGGCCCTCGAACTCGTCCTGCGCCGCGGACGTCGACTTCCAGGTCGTGCCCATGTCGAGCAGATTGACGAAGAAGTCGTTCGACAGGGTGCCCGGCTTGTCCGTGAACACGCCGTGCTTCGACCCAGCGTGGTTGGCGCCCAGGACGCGCAGACCGCCGACGAGGACCGTCAGCTCGGGCGCGCTCAGAGTCAGCAGGTTCGCCTTGTCGAGCAGCAGGAACTCGGCCGGCAGGCGGTTGCCCTTGCCGACGAAGTTGCGGAAGCCGTCGTTGGTCGGCTCGAGTGCGGCGAACGACTCGACGTCCGTCTGCTCCTGTGCGGCGTCGACACGGCCCGGCGTGAACGGCACCTCGACCTGGACACCTGCGTCCTTGGCCGCCTTCTCGACCGCCGCGGAGCCGCCGAGGACGACCAGGTCCGCCAGCGAGACCTTCTTGGCACCGGAGTTGAAGGACGACTGGATGCCTTCCAGCGTACGCAGCACCTGCGCGAGGGCGTCCGGGTTGTTCACCTCCCAGCTGCGCTGCGGCTCCAGGCGGATACGACCGCCGTTGGCGCCACCGCGCTTGTCGCTGCCGCGGAAGGAGGACGCCGCGGCCCAGGCAGCGGAGACCAGCTGCTCGGTGGTGAGGTCCGAGCCGAGGATCTGCTCCTTGAGCGAGGCGATGTCCGAGGCGTCGATCGGCTCGCCCTGGGCCGCCGGCAGCGGGTCCTGCCACAGCAGCACCTCGTCGGGCACCTCCGGGCCGAGGTAGCGCACGATCGGGCCCATGTCACGGTGCGTCAGCTTGTACCAGGCGCGGGCGAACGCGTCCGCGAACTGGTCCGGGTTCTCGTAGAAGCGCCGCGAGATCTGCTCGTAGACCGGGTCGAAGCGCAGTGACAGGTCGGTGGTGAGCATCATCGGGAGGCGCTTCTTCGAGGTGTCGAAGGCGTCGGGGATGATCGCCTCGGCGTTCGTCGCCACCCACTGGTTGGCACCCGCCGGGCTCTGGGTGAGCTCGTAGTCGTACTCGAAGAGGTGCTTGAAGAAGTCGTGACCCCACTTCGTGGGCGTGGTGGTCCAGATGACCTCGAGACCGCTGGTGATCGCGTCCTTGCCCACGCCGGTGCCGTGGCTGTTCTTCCAGCCGAAGCCCTGCTGCTCCATGAGCGCGGCCTCGGGGTCGTCGCCGACGGCCTCGCTCGGTCCCGCGCCGTGGGTCTTGCCGAAGGTGTGACCGCCCGCGATGAGCGCGACGGTCTCCTCGTCGTTCATCGCCATGCGGCGGAACGTCTCACGGATGTCGCGGGCCGCGGCGACCGGGTCCGGGTTGCCGTTGGGGCCTTCGGGGTTGACGTAGATGAGACCCATCTGGACCGCGCCGAGCGGGTTCTCCAGCTCGCGGTCGCCGGTGTAGCGCTCGTCGTCGAGCCACGTGGTCTCGGGGCCCCAGTACACGTCCTCGTCGGGCTCCCAGACGTCGGCGCGGCCGCCGGAGAAGCCGAAGGTCTTGAGGCCCATCGTCTCCAGGGCGACGTTTCCGGTGAGGACCATGAGGTCGGCCCAGGAGAGGTTCTGGCCGTACTTCTTCTTCACCGGCCACAGCAGCCGGCGGGCCTTGTCGAGGCTGACGTTGTCCGGCCAGCTGTTGAGCGGCGCGAAGCGCTGCTGTCCGGCACCGGCGCCACCGCGGCCGTCGCTGATCCGGTAGGTGCCCGCGCTGTGCCAGGCCATGCGGATCATCAACGGGCCGTAGTTGCCGAAGTCGGCGGGCCACCAGTCCTGCGAGGTGGTGAGGACCTCGGCGATGTCCCGTTTCACGGCAGGGAGGTCGAGGCTCTTGAACGCCTCGGCGTAGTCGAACTCCTCGCCCAGGGGGTTGGCCACGGCGGGGTTCTTGGCGAGGATCTTCAGGTTGAGCCGCTCCGGCCACCACTGGCGGTTTCCACCGCCCTGGGTCGGGTGCGGCGCGCGACCGTGCGCGACCGGGCAACCGCCGGTCTCTTCCGGCTTCGGGTCGGTGACGATCGCGTCATGGTTCTCAGTCATGGAAATCCTTCCGGACGGGGCGGATCACGGTGCTCAGGAACTGCGAACGGCAAAACGGTCGGGGGCGGCGCCCAGGGGCGGCACGGGCCTCGTCGCGGTTGAGGGGGCAGGCTTCTCCAGCGGGACGGAGTCCTGGATCAGTTCCGGGCGGAGCTGGTTCAGTTCCAGGCCTCGGACGCCCGCCTGCTCGCTGGACTGGTTCCGCGCGAGCGGGGTACCGGATGCCGGGGCGAACGGACCCGTCTCCTGAAGTCACGTGCTGTTCCCTGCTGTTGTCCTGTCCCTTGGCCGTCGGCCGGAACTGATCCTACGATGGACCAAGTCCAAGTCAATACGACAGACGGGTCCGTACGAATTCAGTCGTCAGACGATGCACAGTTAGGCTGGTAAGCATGAGCGATCTCCTGGAACGGCTCCGCGGACGTGACTGGAGGATGACCGCTCAACGCCGTGTGATCGCCGAGGTGCTCGACGGTGAACACGTCCACCTGACGGCGGACGAGGTGCTCGCGCGCGCCACTGCCCGGCTGCCGGAGATCTCTCGTGCCACGGTCTACAACACCCTCGGTGAGCTGGTCTCCCTCGGCGAGGTGATCGAGGTGTCCACGGGCCGCGCGAAGCGGTACGACCCCAACGCCCACCACCCCCACCAGCACTTGGTGTGCTCGGGCTGCGGCGCCATCCGCGACGTACACCCCGCCGCCGACCCCTTGGCCGCACTGCCGGCCTCCGAGCGCTTCGGCTTCACGGTCTCCGAGGCCTCGGTGACCTATCGGGGTCTTTGCCCGGAGTGCGCCGCTCGGGGGTGAGCCGCGACGGATGACGTTGACATCGCCGACCGTCGGCAAGACAGTCTCAGGGCCATGCCACTCTCACAGCTCGACTTCGGGGAAGCCCTGGCGATCGGGGCCGTCAACGCGTTCTGCGCAGCCATGTTCATCGGGCTCGCCGCCGGCCTCGTCGTGAAGAGATACGAGCTGGAACACCAGACCAGAACGTCCCTGCGCACGACATACACAAATCTTCTGGTCGCTCAACGACGCTCTCGGCAGCTTTCGGTCATGCTTGCGCAGACCGGTGGACAGGCAACCAATCCCGACTTGGCCAAGCAAGCAATCGCCGCTCACGACGAGTTCATCGACTCCTATCACGCTCTGAACCTCGACGTGTCGAAGCAGATGTGGCGCGACGTGTGCAGGTTGAGGAACATCCTCGATGACATGCTGGAGCTTGCCCTTGAAGGGGAAGCCAGAGGCTGTGCGGATCTCGTCGACGTGGCCCGGGCTGCGCGCCAGAACCTTGAGCGCAGCTTCCGCGCACGGCTCAGGCACTCAGTTCTTCAGCGGCGGAAACCTTTGGGCGGGTACGACGCCCCGCGCAGGGAAGCACCGCCTGGCGCCAGTCCCCCCACCCGTCTCCGTTTCCGTCTCCTTCGGCTTCGCTCATGGCGGTCGGCGGACCGCTAGCCCTGCGCGGCTGGGCCGACCCGTTTGCCCCCGGCCCGGCACGCGGGCCGGGGGCTTCTGGCTACGGGGCCATCTCGTACGTCCCGGCCAGCGCCGCGACGCGCTCCCACACCCGCGCCGAGCGGGCCTCGTCCACGACCGGGCGCCGCACCGCGCCCAGCGCCCAGCTCTGCTGCTCCGCGGTGGCGGAGTCCTTGCCGTGCAGTTCGACGGCGTGCGCGGAGAAGTCGCGTACGAGAACGGCGAACAGCTCGTCGAGCACGTCCTGCTCCAGCCCCGTCAGGCGCGCCTGCTCCAGGATCAGCTGGCCGTGCACGACAAGCGCGAACAGCTGGCCGACGGCGAGGAGAAGGTCGAGGTCGCGGCTCTGCTCCTCGTCCGGGGCGGCCGTGGTGACGAACTCGCAGAGGGCGTCGGCCTGTTCGCGGAAGCGGGCAACGTTGGGCACATCGGCGTACGCGTCGTAGGCGGTGCGCCAGTCGTGGAAGCGGATGGCCCCCAGGCCACGGGCCGGCCCCTGCCGGAAGAGGAAGTCGTCGTCCGCCGCGTCCAGGCGGGTCGGCACGGGCTCGTACTCGGCCGGGTTCAGCAGGTGGTTGCCCATGAACTTGAGGATCAGGGCGAGGTTGACGTGGACCGTGCCCTCCAGCTTGGGCAGACCGCGGATCTCGACGGCCGCCTGTGCGAAGTAGTTGTCCTTCTCGAAGCCCTTGGCCGCGATGACGTCCCACATCAGGTCGATGACCTTCTCGCCCTCCGTGGTCACCTTCATCTTCGTCATGGGGTTGAAGAGCAGGTAGCGGCGGTCGTCGGGGCCCGCGGAGCGGAAGTAGTCGACGGCCCGGTCGCTGAACAGCTTCATCCCGACGAGGCGGACGTACGCGTCGGTCAGCTCGCGGCGCACGTGCGGGAACGCGGTGACGGGGCGGCCGTAGAGGATGCGGCCCGTGGCGTGGGTGACGGCCTCGTACATCGCGTGCTCGCAGATGCCGATCGAGGCGGTGCACAGGTTGAACTTGCCGACGTTGACGGTGTTGAGGGCGGCGTCGAAGGCGGCACGGCCGGTGTGCAGGATGTCGTCGGGGCCGACCGGGTAGTTCTCCAGGCGGAACTCGCTGACGTACTTCGAGGAGTCGACGACGTTCTTCACCAGGTGGTAGGCCTCGTGGCGGCTGTCGGCGGCGAAGAAGACGTAACCGTCGGGGCCCTCGACGTCGGTGCGGCGGCCGAAGACGGAGACCAGACCGGCGGCGTTGCCGTTGCCGATGTAGTACTTGGAGCCGCTGGCCAGGAAGCCGCCGTCGCCATCGGGTTCGAGCAGCATGTCGGTGGAGTAGATATCGGCGCCGTGGGTCTTCTCGGACAGGCCGAAGGCGAACACCTCGCCCTGGGTGAGGAGTTCGGCCGCGCGCGTGCGGGCAGCCGCGTTCTCGCTCTGCCAGACCGGGCCGAGACCGAGGATGGTCACCTGCCACGCGTACCAGTAGTCGAGCCCGTAGAAGCCGAAGATCTCGTTGAGGGCTGCGATCCGGGCGGTGTCCCAGCGCGCGTCCTGCTTCCCGTCCGCGGCGGATGCCGGGGTGAGGAAGGTGGCAAAAAGACCCTCCTTGGCGGAGAACTCCAGGAAGTCCGCCAGCCAGGCGCGCGTGCGGTAGTCCTCGATCAGCCGGCGCTTGCCACGGGCCTCGAACCAGTCGACGGTCGCGCGCAGCAGCCTGCGGGTCTCGGGGTCGAAGTGCGTCGGGTCGTAGGTGCGCGGGTTGAACAGCAGCGGGTCGGCCATGGGTGTTCGCCTTTCCGGCTCGGGAGGGTGGTGAGGGGTGGTGATGGCGGGGAGCGCTGGGCCGGTTCAGCCCGCAGGGCCGAGCCGGTGGAGGGTGGCGAGTACGTCGTCGAGCCAGGCGAGCGTCATGCGTTCGTACGCGATGCCGCCGCGCAGCACGACGTGCTGGAGCTCCTGCCCGGCATCGGGCGTTGCGGGCGCCTCGGGTCCGGTGAAGTCACGCCGCTCCCCCGCGAGATAGCGCGCGAGACGCTCGGTGTGCGCCTGGCGGTGCCGCTCGACCTCGCGGATCAGCGCCGCCGGGTCGTCGAAGGCCGCGCCACGGATCTTCACGGCGAGTTCGTGCCGCACGCTCTCGGGTTCGATGGGCTCGTGCAGCCACTGGGAGAGCGCGGCCCGCCCGAGGGCAGCGACGGAGTACTCCTTCTTGTCCGGCCGCGCCTGCTGAGGCACCTCTCGGACGTCGATCCAGCCGTCGCTCTCCATGCGCTTGAGGACGCGGTAGATCTGCTGGTGGGTGGCGGTCCAGAAGTATCCGATGGACCGCTCGAAACGCCGGGCCAGCTCATAGCCGGAGCCCGGCTTCTCCAGCAGCGAGACGAGAATCGCGTGCTCCAGTGCCATGCCCCGATCCTGCTATGCAACTCGTTGCATAGACAAGTGGCGCCGTCCTGGTGAGACACGGCTCACCCGGGCCGACCGGCGTCTGCCGCCAAGTGCCTGACGAACCATTCCCGGGCGAACTCGGCGACCTCGTCGAGGGCTCCGGGTTCCTCGAAGAGATGCGTGGCCCCCTGGACGACCTCAAGCTGGTTCTCGCAGCGCAGTTCCGCCTGGGCGGCACGGTTGAGGTCGAGCACCCTCGTGTCGTCCCCGCCGACGATCAGCAGGGTCGGTGCGCGTACGTCGCCGAGGCGGGGCGCGGCGAGATCGGGCCGACCGCCCCGGGACACCACCGCCCCCACATCCGCGTCGTCCGCGGCGGCCCGCAGCGCCGCCGCGGCACCGACGCCCAGCACGACGAGGAAGGCATGGCCCGCCTCTTCGAGCTGACGGCCCGCCTC